>JAYVFX010000659.1:0-5159 GCA_043772795.1 Deltaproteobacteria bacterium | reverse complement strand
ATCACATGGAAGCACAGGAGGACCAGCTGCGTTTTCGGCTGGTCCTACGGACTTTTCGCCGCTGCTTACCGCTGCTCAAAACCGTCCGCCGGCACTTGGTAGGACTGATTCTGGGATCTGCCGCGCTAGCTATCGTGTTCCTCCCAGTGACCTTACTGCTCCTCGACATCATCTGGACGCGCGTCCTGCAAGGGCAGCCGCTGACCGCCATCGAGGCTCGTGTTCTTGGTTTTGACCCGGCACTGACGGTCCAGGTTGAGACCTTGAGCGCCGATCTCAGGCGTGAGATCGGTGCACGGGCACTTTGGATATTCCTTGCGATTACCGTGCCCGCGCTCTTTTGCGGATTTGCCCTGTGGTACTACCAGGTATGGATCCTCCAACGCATTAACCAGACTCTACGACTTGCGCTCTTCGACCGGCTTCAGGCCCTGTCTCTGCGGTTTCACGCCGAGAGTCGTATCGGCGACGCGATCTATCGGCTCTATCAGGACAGCGCCATGGTCACGCGACGGATCGAAGTCCTCTTTCTGACTCCACTCTTCGCTACCGGCCGCTTCGTTTACTCGCTTGCCGTGGTCTTTGCCCTCAATCCTCGTCTTGCCCTGGTGCTCGCGCTGGCGTGGCTTCCCCTCCTTCTGGTGGGGTTCGGGGTGTCACGCCGGTTGCGCGCTGGTTTCCGTGCCGCACGGGAAGCCAATAGCGCCCTCACCTCAGGCATCCAGGAGAGTCTTGCTGGCGTTAAAGTGATCAAGGCCTATGGGATTGAGTCCTTCGCGCAGGAGCGTTTCGAGCGGGACTCGCTCGCCGCATTTCGCCGGGCCTTTGCCGTCAGGAGCCTCTTTGCCGGTTTCAACATCGCGATCTTCTGGATTGTGGGAATATTGTTTCTGGTCGCTACCGGCTGGGCCACACTGGAAGCGCGGGATGCAGCGGCTGTCTTCTTTGTCGTCTGGGGTTTTACCGTCTGGAATCTGGGCCTGTATACGTATTTCAGGGAGCGTGTAGGCGTGGCGACCGGTGCGCTGCGCCAACTCTTCTACACGTGGGGACAGATGCAGGACATTGCTATCGGCCTGGACCGGGTCTTCGAACTGTTGGATCTCAAGCCTGAGGTAGAAGACCTGCCCGACGCCACCGCCATGCCGCCATTTGAATCCAGGATCATCTTCCGCGGCATACACTTTGGCTACCAGAAAGACCGCCCGATTCTCATAGACGTTTCTCTTGAAGCGAAAATTGACACGATCACCGCGATTGTTGGTCCCACCGGTGCGGGCAAGAGCACGCTGATGGCCTTACTCCTGCGTCTCTTTGATCCTGACTCCGGTTCTATTGAGATCGACGGGCAAGATATCCGCCACTTCACGACGCAGAGCCTGCGCGCCAACGTCGCCATCGCACTGCAAGAGAATGTATTGTTTGGCACGACCGTGCGGGAGAACATTCGCTACGCGGTACCGCAGGCCAGCGATGCGCAGGTGCGGGAAGCCGCTCGGGTGGCCTGTGCCGATGCTTTCATCGCTGCACTCCCGCGGGGCTACGATACCTTGCTCGGAGAGCGGGGGACCAAGCTGTCCACGGGGCAGCGTCAGCGCCTCTCGATCGCGCGTGCGATCCTCAAGGACACGCCGGTCCTGATTCTCGACGAGCCCACCGCCGCGCTTGATGCAGAAACGGAAATAGCTCTGCTCCGCAATCTCAAGGACTGGGGAAAAGGGCGGGCGATTTTTCTGATCACCCATCGCGTCTCCACTATCCGCTTAGCAGACCGGGTCGTCTACCTTCGCGAGGGGCGAGTCGTGGAATCCGGCTCGCACGCAGCACTGATGGCTCAGGAGCAAGGAGCCTACCGCAGGCTTATCGAGCTTGAGGGGCTGCCGGCAGGCGCGGAGAGAGCAGCTTTATGAAGGAGCAGGCAGGAGGGCGAATCACAAACAGCGAAACCGTGATGCTGTTTCGCCGTGCCCTGCGTTACGTCGCGCCTTTTAAGTGGCGGTTTGCGGTGAAGCTGGGGCTCATGATCCTCAGCCTGACGCCGTGGCTGCTGTTGCCCTGGCCGATCAAAATCCTTATCGATCACGTGGTCGGGCAGATTCCCATTGACGCAAAGGTGGCCTCGTATCCGTTCTTTGTGCGGCCTTTCCTTGAGCCGCTGCGAGGCGCGTCGCCGACCGAGGTGCTCTTTTGGGTCGTCGCTGCTCAAACCTTCCTACTGGTAGTGATTGGCGCGTTTGGCTTTGATGAGAGTGAGCGCACCGGGACCGGCGCCGAACTCTCTGGCGGGCAGGACACCGCGACCACCACGGAAAACGCGGCCAACGCTGGGTTCAGCCCGGCAGGAGGACTCCTGGGGCTTTTTGAGTTTCACTGGACGATACGCCTGACCCAAGCATTCAACCACTACTACCGCTCGCGTTTGTTTGCGCGCATCCAATCCCTGCCCATGACCGCCTTTGACGATGAGCGTATCGGCGATGTCGTCTACCGGGTGATGTACGACACTCCCGCGATCACGGAGATGAGTTACTCGCTGTTGCTGGCGCCGGTAGTGAACCCGCTGGGTATTCTTCTGACCGTGGGGGTGCTCTCGCTGAGCTTTGGTGATCATCCGTTTCTCGTCTGGTCGGCACTGGCATTCCTGCCGATCGCGCTCATAAGCACCTATCCTTTTGCCGCGATGCTCCGCCACCGTGGAGAGCGCAGCCGAGAGGCAGGCGCGACCGCCACCGCTACAGTCGAGGAAGGAATAGCGAATATCCTGGCCGTCCAAAGCCTTGGGGGTCAGCAGCGTAAGCGTGAGCGTTTTGCTGGGGACAGTTGGGATTCTTTCACACGCTACCGCAGCTATCTGTTAATTGGCATTGGCGCCTTGTTGGCAGCGGTAGTGCCCGCACTCTTCATCCTGACCCGTGCCTATTTCTACGTGATGAATCTCGCTATCGATAAACAGATCAGCTTAGGAGACGTATCTCTGCTCTTTAGTTATTTTGTGATCGTGCTCAACTACGCTGGCGATCTCGGCGGCCTGTGGATTCGGGTGCAGGAGTCGGCAGCCGGACTTCACCGCGTGTTCTTCCTGATGGATCTGCCCGCGGAGCAAGATCCCCTGGAAGCGCATGCGCTCGCGCCAATCCGCGAAGGGATACAAGTCGAGGAGGTGTGCTTCACCTACGATGACGGAAAGCCTGTGCTGCAAGGGGTAAGCTTTGCGGCACGGGTGGGACAAGTGACCGCACTCGTGGGTCCGGCTGGAGCGGGTAAAACTACCCTCGCGTACCTGATTCCACAATTTCTCAGTCCACAGTCTGGCTGCGTACTCATCGATGGTACTGACATCGCAGGAGTCACACGCCAATCGCTGCGTGCTCAGATCGGCTTTGTATTCCAGGAGACCGTGCTGTTCGATGGCACGGTCGAAGACAACATCCGCATCGGCAAGCTCGACGCAAGCGAGAGGGAAGTCCGCCGCGCCGCCGAGCTTGCCGGGGCCGCCGAGTTTATCCAGAAGCTCCCAGAAGGTTACCAGACTCGTCTGGGGCGGGCGGGCTCCAAGCTCTCAGTTGGGCAAAAGCAGCGCCTGTCCCTTGCTCGTGCCCTTGTCCGTGACACACCGATTCTGATCCTTGACGAGCCGACCTCGGCGCTCGATCCTGAAACCGAACAGCGCTTCCTCGCCATGCTCCGAGAGGTGAGCCGCACCCGCCTTGTCCTGGTTATCACGCACCGTCTCTCTACAGCTGCCGCGGCTGATCAGATCTTGTTTCTAGAAAACGGGCAGATCATTGAGTGTGGCGGCCCAGACGAGCTGCTCTCGCGCCCAGGCGGCGCCTACCGCCGCTACTTCGAGCTGCAAACCCGCGGGTGGACAGGTCCACCTCACAACGAAAGTGCAACTGACACGGCGACTACCTAAATCGGTTTCGACTGTATGTGCGGGAGAGACTTTTGGAGTGCGCAAACCATGCGATTCAGCTGACGAAATACCAAGCACTACCCCCGCCCGGAGCTAAAGACTCCGGGCTACCATACAACGCCCCATAAATGGGGCTGAAAGCCGGCTTGAGCCGGCGCTGTCGTGTAGCCCGGCGCTTCAGCGCCGGGTGGAGAGGCTTCTGACCGCTTTTTTCATTTGAGCCCTGCCTTGCGTAACGCCGCAATATGCCGCTCCAATACCAGTGGATCTTTGATCGGTATTCGCTGCTTGTGCACTTCCAGTGAGAACTTGGGGTTGAGTCGCAGGACTTCAGCTACCTCAGCCCGTGCCTCGGTGGCTTGGCCTAACTCGCCGTAGACCACTGCCAGCATGAGATGAGTATGTAGCTTGTTGGGGTAGCGACTGAGGTAGCGCTGCAAGGGAGCCCGTGCCTCTTCGTAGCGCCCGGCCACTGCATAAGCGGCACCGACACTGTCTAAGTGGCAGTCCGCAACAAGGCACTTCAGGCGCAACGCCTGGGCGGCGGCCTCCAGAGCGTCTTCCGTCCTACCCATCCGGCTTAGCACCTCCGCCAGCGCCGCATAGCTGAACGCCTCACTAGGATCGAGGGTCACGCCCTGCTCCATCCTCACCAGGGCCTGCTCATACTGCTGTTGGTAGAGATGGATATAGCCCAAGATTATATGGTTCCAGTGCCAGGAGTCATTGAGGGCCAAGGCCCGTTGTATTGCCGCCAATGCCGGCTCCAACGTTTGGGCAGCGGGGCTCTGTTGAGCGACCCACTGAAACAAGTAGCTGATAGCCAGATCAGCGTGGGCAGGCAGAAAATTAGGGTTTCGGCTGATGGCTTCCTTATGTGTGACAATCGCCTCAGCATATCGCCCAGTGAATTGATAGGTCCATCCCAAGTCGAATAAGTACCAAGGTGGATAGCGGGGGTTGAGCCGCATATCTCGCTCCACCAGTCGTAGAGCTTCTTCGGGCCTGCCCGCGAAGCCCAGCGACTCCGCCTGCCATGCATAGCTATCGGCATTGTTGGGATCGAGGGCGATGGCCCGTTCCCCTTCAGCAATGGCTTGATCATACTGCTGTTTATCCGCATAGACCGAGCCCAAGAGCGAATGAGGCCGAGGCAGGGAGTCATCCAGGGCAAGGGCCTGTTGCACCAGTTCAAACGCGTGCGCCAGGGCCTGAGGGTCCGCACTCCAGCGCCAAGCCCATG
>JAYVFX010000658.1:0-3229 GCA_043772795.1 Deltaproteobacteria bacterium | reverse complement strand
AGAGACAAGAGTTGAGGTACCAACCCGGAATGCCTAGCACATTCATGAACTGGGTCGTTTCTATGGTAAAGCCTGCACGTGCTAATTTTTCGACAATTTCTTGTTTATCGTAACGCCGGTAGTGATGAATCGCTTTATCAATTTCGCCATACAGGCATTGTAAAGCAGGAATGATGAGAACAATGCGACCACCACTCGGTAGTAATTGAAAGAAATGGCGTAGCGTCGTTTCATCGTCCTCAATATGCTCAAGGACATTGCAACAGAGCACGGTATCGAGATGATATGCGGTTAACCATTCAGGGAAGTGCGAAGTTAATTCAAGCGGTCGCACAACAACATTCGCACGATTCGCAAAAGTGGTACGCAGCCGATCCACATACTGCGGATCAATCTCGGTCGCGAGCACCAGATCTCGTCCCAGGAAGTAGCGCGTCATAGTCCCAATCCCTGCTCCAACCTCCAAAACGCGATTGCCTACGTACGGTGTCACCTGCTCACAGAGCCAGCCATTGTAACGCGATAAACGAGACATGCGCTGGAGCGTCTTAGCCCCCGCGCTCCCCATGTCGTCGATTAAGTTATAGCGAAGAATTGACCACAACGCAGAAACACCGTCTTTCCAGCTAATTTTCTTTCCCTCAGCGTAGGTCCGGCCATGGTAAGAAATTGGCACTTCGTAGATCCGTACTCCCAAGCGCGCGATTTTGGCGGTCACTTCGGGTTCGAAGCCAAAGCGATTGGAACGCAGGGGAATCTTCTTAATCAGCTCAGTGCGAAACAGCTTATATCCGGTCTCCATGTCGGTCAGGTTCAAGTTGGTAAACATGTTCGATAAGAGAGTTAACAAATTGTTACCAACTGCGTGCCAAAAGAACAAGACGCGGCGTGGCGAGCCGACAAAACGCGAGCCATAGACGACATCTGCCTCGCCGCTGAGGAAAGGTTCGAGCAGTTTAGGATATTCGGTAGGATTGTATTCGAGGTCGGCGTCCTGAATAAGAACTGCGTCGCCACTCGCTGCCGCAAGTCCGGTACGGATCGCTGCCCCTTTCCCTTGGTTCCGTTCGTGAAAGATCACCTGCAGTGAGAAAAAATCGGACGGTACCTGAGCGCCGACGTCCGTCGGACCACGAATCTGACGGAGGACGTTTACCGTACCGTCAGTCGAGCCGTCATCAACGACAATGATCTCTTTGGCAACCGGAACGACGCAAACGCGCCGCAGCACTTCACGAATTGTGCTGGCCTCGTTATAGACAGGAATAATAACGGAGAGAGTAATGGGTGGTGCAGGAGTAATTAAAGATTCAATAGTTGCCATGCCTTCTTTGACTATACGGCATGCTTCTATAATTCCAATAAGGGGACGCTCGGGCGCCGGTTCTTTGACGCGCGGAGTGTACGCTGTCTGCACTCTCGCTATTGCACTAAAATCGGCGCGCGGGAATAGGTGCCAAGACAAGCACCGCCAGCACCCCCTACCCCAGTTGGTTCTTCACTACATTCCAAAGTGCCATCCACATACTTTGGATTTGCGTGCGAATTGAAGGCGGTAAAACAAATGGTGGCAAACCCTGTGACCTTTGATGGAGCGCTGCTGCCAACGCACTCAATGATGGGAACGACGGCGACACACCGCGAATCAGGAGGGTCAACACAGCTTGCGGGTGTACAGGACGAGTAATAAGTCTCAAGGGCATTCAAGCAAGGCACTTTGTCTCCATTATCGATCTGGATTGTGTCTCCTACCTTTACCGTAGGAGTCAGGCCGGGCGGGTAAGGGGGACCATCAGCAAAGGCGACACAATTCGGGGTATTCACCGGCGTCACATTAAAGGTTGTCCAGGCAGCATTATCCGCACCAGTAGGATTGAATTGAAGCAATCTTTTACCGCTCTCGCAATCCCCGGTGGAAAACTTACATTGCCGTAATGCAATCGGCGCAAGCGGTGCCCCAGCGGTCGTGAGTGATCCAGGGCACGGCAGATGCGCGACGGCACCCACGGTAATGTCTTTTGAGCTTGCCTCGGCAGTTCCTGTCACAAACCCTCTCACCCCAGCAAAGAACAGCGGCGTAGGGACCGTCGTGGTCACTCTGACAGCGTTGCAGTGCGCTCCATCTGTACCAGGGTCCCAATCTGTTAAGGCAAGCTCGGTAAGCGCACCAGTTGTGAGGTTATAGCTTATTGGCGTAACCGTATTCGCCGGATCAGTAGAGGAATCAACTACTAAGTTCTGATCACTAAATGTGTTGGCCAAAGTCGTTGCCTTTGATGAGCGATTGCCGGCATTCTGATCGACCAACGCTCGCGCCGCAGCTAATGCCGCAGAATCCACGCGTTTCTGCCCTTGGGTCTTCACCCACACCATCCATCCAGTATCGGTCGCCAGCCCCAGAAACATCAGCAGGACAAAACTGGAGAGCGCAACGTAAACTAAGGTTGCTCCGCGTTCACTTTTTAAGATGCTTTCCATGATTGCTCCTCTATTAGTTTTGCCATTCCCAGCGCATGACTGCGGCGCGGTTGAGGGTTAAGTTACCGTTGAAGGAGTTACCTCCAACAAGAGGTAGGGTGGAATTGAGAAAGGAACCGATGATAGCCAAAGGAAAGTTCCCATTAACAACAACTCTGACAGCGGCGTCGCTAGCAGTGCCAGAGGTTGCATTGACAAAAGTGCTCGTGATCGTAAACCCATTAAAGAGCCCAGAACTGGGAATACCCGCCGCGGCTGCCTTTAGCACTGTTGACGAGGAGGATGAACAACTCGAATTCACAGTACAGGTGGTCAGTTCTCCAGTGGGAAAAGTTGGAGCTGTTGGCGGAGTGGTTGAAGAACGGACGGTGGCTGCCACACGTGCCCCGTCACGGGCTGCGTTTTCAATCATCTGACTGATGAAGAACCCAATACCGAAGTCTATCACAGCACCAATGAGCAGCAGGAGAAAAGGTAAGATGAGGGCAAACTCGGTGAGGCTTTGCCCCTTAGAGCTACGTAGAAAGGAAAAAACTTTGCGCATTTCTGGACTCCTTTCCTTAAAAGAGAGTGGTAGTCGGACAAAAGGTAGAGTAGTTATTATGTAAAGCATAAAAATCTTTCTTTGACAAGAATAAACAAGCCTGCTAACAGGTGCATAGGTCTCAATTTTTATTGGGAAATAGGACTCGAGGTTAAAAATCACAATAAACTGTAATCGCATAAAAAACTACGAAGGGCTAAACTAATG
>JAYVFX010000657.1:0-6532 GCA_043772795.1 Deltaproteobacteria bacterium | reverse complement strand
GGAGAGGGCTAGGGTGAGGGGGTCCAAAGAAGGACACCATACTTTTCCCCCTCATCCTGACCTCCTCCCTGAGGGAGAAGGAACCCATACACGCAGCATTACCGCCAAAAAACCGGCATCCGCCCTTAAGTTGTGACCAAAGAATCCCACCCGACTACACAAGAGTTGAAAAAAACCCTCTACGCCGCCTTATTCTCCTTGGCGTTCCAGGTTCCTTTCACTTGTCCAGTGACTTGTCCCTTATTGTTCTGCTCTTTGTATTCAACTTCAATTTTCGTGAAGTTGACCGAAATCTGATCCATAGGAATCACATCCGAGCCGCCGGAGCCGCCGGTTTGGTAAGAGGAGACAAGAAGGTCCGTGAAGGTATACTTCAGGAACTCTTCCTGTTGTCCCCCAGCCTTGCGACATACCAAAATAGCTTGATCAATATGCTGCCCAGTGGCACATGCTTCGAACAACTTCGGCGATGCCTTGTTCGCTTTCATGACAAAGTGAAAATCCTGCAACTGCACTTTGCCAGCGCCACCGCCGCCACCATACCCCATCGATCCGCCTTGGGTGGCACCAAAAGACCATGATTCGAGTTGAATTTCGTTTTTATGCTTGGAATCCTGGCTCTCGCCATCAATCCCTTTAACCTTAAGAAAATAATCGACCTGGGCCATTTTCTACCTCCTCATTGGATTTACAATTTTACTTTTGTAGCAATTGGGAATTCAATTTCTCTTCATAAAGACCAGCAAATCTCGTACCATTTGTCCACGAACTAGCGCATGTCACGCATTGTTTCATTTGAGGGCGATTGCCTACGTTTATCCGTGTCTAGACAGTGAGTTCTGCTGTTCTCCGCTTTTATCTTTTTCACCGTGTCAAAGAGTGAGCTGGTTTCATTTTCGATCGACTGTCAATTTTTTTTGACATAAAATTCATAAGTAGTGTCAACTTTATTCGTCTATATCAAGAATGCTCAGCTACACCCTTCACACGATGGGGTCACACTTTAGGGGTCATCCCCTTCCACAGTATCCGGCGCAATCTTCCTACCGCTGCGCCGCCGGTGGCAGTTCCGCTACTAAGCGCAACGACACTGTCAGTTCATCAAGTTGGAAGTGTGGTCGCAGAAATGCGGCGGCCCGGTAGACCCCTGGTTTGCCTGGGACGTCAACAACATCGATACGTGCTTCGCGTAACGGGAACTGGGCTTTGGTTGCCTGCCCGGCAGTGTCATCGGCAGTGACATAGTTCGCGATCCAACGATTGAGAAAATCTTCACAGTTTTTGCGCGACATGAAACTTCCAACTTTGTCACGCATCATGGCTTTCAAATAATGCGCGAACCGCGAAGTGGCCATGATGTATTGCAACTGCGTCGATAGACGAGCGTTGGCATTAGCTGCCGCGGTGTCGTACTTTCTGCTTTTTTGACACGACTGCACACCGAAAAATGCTGCGTAATCCGTGCCTTTGCAATGTACGAGCGGGATAAAGCCGAGGTCCGATAGCTCTTTCTCGCGACGGTCAGTAATAGCAATTTCGGTCGGACACTTGAGCGCAACCTCGCCGTCGTCCGTGCTGAACGTGTGGGTGGGTAAACCTTCCACTAATCCACCACCTTCCACCCCTCGGATCGCTGCGCACCAGCCATACCGGGCAAACGCATCGGTTAAGCGGGTCGCCATCGCGTACGCCGCATTGCTCCATAAATACTTGCTGTGGTCCTTGCCATCCACATCTTCTTTGAAGTTGAAAGTTTCTACTGGTACGGTTTCCGGTCCATACGGCAGCCGCATCAGGACATGCGGCAGACACAGCCCGACAAAGCGTGAATCTTCCGAATCACGGAACGATTTCCATTTGGCATACTCCACAGTGTCAAAAATCTTTGCCAGGTCCCGAGGCGTGCCAATATCAGTGAAACTGTCCAGATTGAACAACAACGGACTGGCTGCCGAGAAGAAGGGCGCATGGGCTGCGGCTGCAACGTTCGAGATTTTTTGTAAGAGTTCAAGGTCTTGCGGATGGCGCCCAAACTCGTAGTCACCGACTAACGCACCAAAGGGTGCGCCGCCAAAGGTCCCGAATTCCTCTTCGTAGACTTTCTTGAACAACGCACTCTGATCGAATTCTGTGGCCCGCTCAAGGTCGCGCCGTAGATCGTCTTTCGAGGTATTGAGTACCTTGATCTTCAGCATCACGCTGGTTTCACTTTGGTGCACAAAGTAATGTAACCCACGCCAGGTGCCTTCGAGCTTCTGAAACTCCTCATGGTGCATGATCTCATTCAGCTGCTTCGAGATCAGGTTGTCGATATCGGCAATACGGGCGTTGATCGTCGCCTCCAGGTCCTTCGAAACGACCAGGCTCCCCTTCATCACCTCTTCGACTAAGGTCGCGATTTGCTGCTTCGATTGCTTCCGCTGATCCTCATCACGACCAATGCGCGCATCACTGATAATCTGATCGAGCAGGCTGTCCGGCTCCTGAGTGACCACGGCCTGCGCTGCCGGTGCTTTCTGCTTCGCTTCACTCATTGGATCCCTCCTTGGTCCCTGCGCCGCTAGGCGTTTCTTTCGCGATTTTCTGTTGCAACTCTGTATTGTTCAAGATTTCCTGCAATTTGGCATTGAGCCGATCGTTGCCATCGGTCTTAGCCAAGAGATCAGACAGTTGTCGTCGCACGTCGAGCAGCTTCTTGAGTGGTTCCACTTGATTGACGACTTTTTCAGGCTCGAAATCCTCGATGTTATTGAACCGAAGCTCAACTGCCATCTTGGTATCGTCATTGGCAAGCTTGTTGTCCACCTTGAATGCCAATCGCGGCTTCGTCCCTTTCATCACGTCGTTGAAAGTATCGCGGTCGATATCGACAAACTTCCGGTCACGTAGACGCGGTAACTGTTCGTCTGGTTTTCCTGACAGATCCGCTATCACACCGACCACAAATGGGAGTTCTTTCAGTTCAATGGCATCTCCGATCTCCACGTCGTAGGTGATATGTACACGCGGCGGGCGCACCCGGTCCAGCTTATGTTGTGCACTTTCTCTTGCCATACAGTCTCCTTGTTCTGCAGATCTATTGACTACTCAGCCTCACTGTCGCCTGTCTGTCCTTCAGTGCTAGTGTCAGTGCTATTCTCTCCATTCGAGACCTTGGTGTTGATACCTAAGGTCTCCCAAATACTCCCGAGCACGCTTTCATCCTTCACCACCTCTTGTAACCATTGTTCCAACGGCATAGCGCCCCAGCGCGCGGCCCGCTGGACCAGGTACGATACGGGACTGTGCGGTTCAGTACGCCGAAAGTACAAGGCAACCGCTTGCAAACGTAGAAGAGCATCTTCCCGACTTTGTGGCTCCAGCGGCAGACTTCCCGACATCGCTGGCCGCGCAGCGACGGAACTCGTATCAGTCGCGGGGAGAGATGAACCGTTAGAGCGTACTGTGGTAGATGCTGCCGTGGGTTGGTCGGCTTCGTCTTTGAGTCCCTCGCGGTCACGTTTACTCTTGCGGATCGGACGAACGATGTCATAGCAGTCTTCAATCGCTTTCTTGACGTTCAACAGGCTCGGTGCCGTACGGCCAAATTTAGCATCGGTTACCAGCGCAAGTTGTTCATATTGCTCACGGCATTGTTGGATATCTTCGAAAAGTGTCTCATAGAACGACCGTGGTATGACATTCACTGCTTTATTCAAAAGCTCGGTTGTCGCCTTGCCTTCGTCAACTTCCGCTTGCAACAGGTCTTGCTGGTTCTGTCGCGCGAGATTGTCAAGTCGTAACGCATCCTCCCAATGCAACAACGTATACGGCTCACCTTTGCTGGATCGGGCTAGTGCAATCTTTTTTATCGTCAACGGCAACGTACCGTTCAAGCCCTGCAACGGACTCGCCCGAAACTCGGCATCCCCATCTTCCAATTCGGGGTGCAGCGTGTCCCAAAACCGTTCCTGTAACTCCCGTAGCAACTGAAAACCATCGCGAAGGCCGGCAAATCCGTGTTGTTTTGCTAACGCTTCAACCAGCCACGCCGCGATTTGCAAATCTTTACTTTTTTGCGTGAGCGCCGCTGTTGCGGTGTCAATCACCCCGTTCCAGTTCGCAGTTTTCGTGTCGCTGGTTGTCCATTCGCCGGTGGGAAGATCATCAGTCTCTCGCCGTAGCTCCTTTATCGCATCACGTAGCACGTCATATGTGCCTTCATAGCGCAGGGACACACCGCTGGGATTTTCCCCAGTGATCGGGACCAACAGCGATTCCACATTGATCGTCAGTGCGGAGGGCATAGCGCTTTTCTCTGCTCCTCGTATCTACGCAACTTGGCATTCAAGTTCGCGGATCTCTAAGATTGTTCGCTCTTCGTCATCGACGAGCAACAGCCGCTGTCCAGCACCTCGTGTTAGGCCCTCTCCTAAAGACTGCCAGTCGGTCATACGCCCCAACTTCACTTGCTCGTCTGCATGCGTAGAAGAGCCTGGATACAGAACAGGAATAAAGACTTCTCCCCTCGGCCCATCAAACGTCTCCAAGGTCGCTTGGCTCCACAGAAGATCGCGCAGACGCTTTGGCGCCTCGATCCTCAGTTGCTTGATCTGGGCGAAAGGAAGCCAGGTATACTCGCCTTGCACGATGACTTCCAAAAATGGTGCCAGAATGACATCGCTGTCTTGAATATCAGCAAATGGCTGGCCATTGATTGTTCCATGAACTACCGGCCGCTCCTCCAGAGCTTGCTCAAGCAATGCCCGAGTCTCTGTAGGGCGATTCTCGCGCAGTCGATTGATTGCCTCGAGATGAAGGGTGGCGTAGGCAGGCGGAGGAAATAAAAAGTGCGGTTTTAAACTCTGAGAGAAGAGCCGCAGTCGTGCCTGTTCAGCGGTCAACACCTTACGGTATATTTGCACCCCAATCTCTGTACTGGTCCCTTGCTGGCCTAGCACGTCGAGTTGGCGGTCTGCTCGCTGATAATCGCCAGCGAAACATAGCAGCTCAAAGAGGAAGGTACGCAAGCGGGCATCAGTTGGGTGTGACTTCACCTCAGCATTGAGCTGCGTAATCGCAGCCAACAGCTTCCCCTGATCGAAGAGCTCTTTAGCTGTCATGGCCCCCTCCCCTATTAAAGACGAATGCAACATAGTACACCTCCCGCAGAATTGTCAAGAAACCGTTTATTCGGTTTCTCTCCTCCGTTTCAAGACGCCTCCAAGTTTAAACAAACAGAGAGTGTCAACTATTATTGACACCTGTCAAATAAAATTGACATAAACGTAATCTTACCTTGCTAATAGGGAAACCGAGAGTTTTTTTTCTCCTTATCTCCATACTACTGTCGTCGGCCACAAATGGCAGATTACTTTTTTGGATGATCGAGTACGACGACCGACAATTCTTCGGCAGGGATTTTGCTAAACTCTTGCCAAGTACACAGACATTATGTAACGTTCGCTTGGGGACACACCTGTCGTTTTTCCACGCTCCCGTAGCACATTGCAGCTTTAGGATTGGATTATGGATCCATTACGTCCTGTTTTCTGGGGGCAAGGAATGTTCCTTCAGCCCCAGCACTTCCAACAGCAAGACTGGTACCATGATGCCCGCTTACGTCACCTCGTCCACTTGTTCATTCCTCACTGTTGGGGGGTAAAGTCGCTCACTTTGAATGAGCCGGCATTGCAGACGTTTTTGTTTGAGGTGGAGCAATGTGAGTTGGTAACGTGGGATGGGACGGTGCTGCGCTTCCGTGGGGATACGCGCCCCAGCAATGCGAAGATTGAACCGCGCTCGTTCGAGACTGATCTTGATCCGGGCGGTAAACCGTTGTCAGTGTACCTTGGGCTTAAACGTCTTCAGCTAGAAGAGAACAACCTCCGTGCCGCCAATGGGGTAGGGAATGAGAATGGGGCAAGTGGTGACCATAGCCGGTTCTCTCTTGCCGAGGCAGAGGCGCCGGATCTGTATTCTGCCGGTGACCCGCCTACTCCACTCCATTATCTCGTTCATTCTGCACAGATTCTTTTTGATGTACCAACGAGCCGGTCCCAAGACTATGAACTGGTAAAAATAGCCGAGGTGCTTCGTTCGGCGGACGGAAAGGGAGGGCTCCTCTCCAAACGCTACATTCCGCCGGTTGTGTCGATACGCTCCGACGCGGTGCTGGAAACGCTCGTCAAAGAGATCCGCGATCTTTTGACGGCGAAAGGGAAAGAGATCAATCAATACCGTCGGCGCCGCGGCGATCAGCTGGTTGAGTTAGGGACTAGGGATCTCAGCTATCTGCTGATGATACAGACGCTGAATCGCTACATTCCGCTCTTCCATCATGAATTGGAAAGCGGCGATACTCACCCCTATCCTATCTATGGGCTCTTCCGGCAGCTTGTCGGTGAACTTTCTTCTTTTTCTGAAAGTGTCTCTGTATTTGGTGAACGAGAAGGAGAAGTGGCTCTTTTTCCGTACCGTCATGATCAGCTATCGCTGTGGCGCAGATGCTCAGGCGGAGCTGAATCGCGTTGCGCGTCCTGCATCGCAGACG
>JAYVFX010000656.1:0-10852 GCA_043772795.1 Deltaproteobacteria bacterium | reverse complement strand
ACCGAGGTCTGAGCAAAATCCGGATTCGCGGTAGGGTTAAGGCTGGTCGCGGTGAAAACGAACTCTCCCCTGAGGCCGCCTCTAAACCTGCCGATCGTACAGAGACCAACCGGAGACGTGCATCCCTCCGTCAGGAGTTGGGAAGAAATATGGCCCGTGACAGACTGACACTCTCCGGCCGTAGCCGTACCACTTCCGCTTGTAAGTGTGATCATGGCAGGAATCACCAGAGCCGCCGCAAAGGCAAGAAAATTTCTCTTAAACATGGATTTTCTCCTTTTAGTTGTGAACTATTCCTGTGGGACAATGCCGAGTTGTCGGGACATGGCCAAGGTATCCCAGTTGACCCAGTAGGGTGGGTCTCGACCCACCCTACTCAGCTCAGCTGTGTCTGGTATCGCAAGCAGACGGGGCTCTTCCTCGAGCTGCTCGACACGCTCGATCGGGCGTACCCGGCGCTGCTTTTCTCCCACCTCACGGTCGTGGCCGATAACGCTAAGATTCACCACGCGCGTAAGGTCGAGCAGTGGCTGGCGGCCCCTCCGCGCTTTGAGCTGCTCTACTTACCGACCTACTGTCCGCGGGCCAATCCGATTGAGCGCGCCTTTGGCGATGTCCATGACAAGTGTACCCGCAATCACACGCGCAAACAGATGTGGCAGCTGGTGCAGGACGTGAAACAGCATCTGGCTTGGAATGGTCCGTGGACGTATGCGCTCTCCCACCTCTATTACACCCCGGAGGTAACGGCAGCGGTGGAAGCGCTGCAGGCCGCGCAAACGGCACCCACAGTGAGTTCACAACTTGCCGCGTAGGTGTCCCAATGTCGTGTGGTCCGATTTAGAAATCGCTGAGTGTGGTTATCACTTCCAACGCAGCGTTCGGGGGGCTGGGCGAAATAACACGCGGTATGAGGGGCGCAGCTGAAAGGAACGTTCCGCTCCATGCCGCTGTTAGGCTTCGTGATTATAGTGGGCAACGCTACGCTTTTGCCCACCCTACCTTACCGGCTTTTTCATATGATCTCTTTTTTGTGGAGTTGAGAGTGTAGGGCAAGCACTGCTCGCCCTACAGCTGCTCATTTGCGGTGAGGCTGGAGGAGAGGTTCCAACTGTACCTTTCAATCTCCTGGGACCTTACTTGGTGGAGATGCTCGTCCCTGTGTTCTCGCCGCTCCGGTGCAGTGTTCCCCGTGCCTTTCCACCTCTACTGCTTCCTTCCGACACAGACTATAACCCGCCCGGGTTCTGCTACGATGATTCGAATCTCTTTCTTGTTGTCGTCAAGCACAAAATTGTGGTTGGTGACAGAGCTGTCGGGCGTAGTAGTCACTAGAGAGCCGGTGCAGTCCGCATTCACGGTATAGGTGCCCCTAAAGGTTACTCCTGGTATGATCGTACCGTTCACGCTTAGCGTTTCAGCTCCGGAACTATTGCCATTCCCGTCTGCGGTGAGCACACTGACCACGGCGACAGGGCCGACCCCGACGATAGTCCCCTCGCAGGAGAGCCCATAGGTGCCGTTTAAGCGGGCGTTTGAGCATTCTCTTGCCTGCACACGGGACACGAGCCCCAGGACAAGCAGGCTGACGAAAGAAATGACGAACACTACTGAGGTGAGAGCCCGTTTCATAATCTTCCTCCTTCTGCTGCGTTGAAAGTCCCTTGCCTCTTGGAAGAGAGGGCCAGGGTGAAGAGTTGTCCACAACTTATTCCCTACAGTGCTCCCCGCGCCTTTCCACCTCTACTGCTTCCTGAAGAGACAGACGGCAACGAACCCGGGTTCGGTTGGCATGAGGCGAAACTCTTTCTTGTTGTCGTCAAGCACGAAATCGTTGTGGAAGACAGAGCCGAGTCCGGTACTCACGAAAGAGCCGGTGCAGTTCGCATTCACGGTATAGGTGACCGTAAAGGTGGCTCCGGTGGTGATCACGCCGTTAAAGCTGATAGTTTCAACTTCGGAACCATTGCCATTCCCGTCGGCGGTGAACACCCCGACCACGGCGAGAGGCCCGACCCCGACGACAGTCCCCTCGCAGGAGAGCCCATAGGCGCCTTTTATGCTGGCGTTTGAGCATTCTCCCCCGTGTGCCTGCACACGGGACACTAGCCCCAGGACCAGCAGGCTGACGAAAGCCATGACGAATACTACTGACGTGAAAGCCCGTTTCATAATCTTCCTCCTTCTGCTGCGTTGAGAGTCCATTGCCAAACCTTCACCTTTACCCTTTTCCTTCCCAGGGCGAGGGCGACTTCCCTCGGCTTCTGGAGGCGAGGGCTAGGGTGAGGAGTTGTCCACGCCCTATTCCCTACGAGGTGTTCTGACATTCAAAAGCCATCACCTCCTTTCTTTGCGCTGACTGAGCACCCGCGCCATGAACGCCAGCAGCTCCTCTAGCGAGTCGAAGTGCGTCGATTGCCCTGACACCACATGCTCCACCCGCTCCGCGATCGGCCCACGCGCGACATTACTGCTCGTGCGAAAGTGCACGACAAAGGCACGGTGGACTGACAAAGGGGCTTGTTCGGTGTGGTGCTGCGGCATGCTCTGGCTCCGTCTCTGCCTTTCGCTTGCAATCGTGCGTGCTCTGTGCGAGGACAATAAGAGCACGGGGAAATAAAGTCTCAGGAAAACTCTGGGATTTGTCTGGGATTACTTCAGGACGCGGCGAGAGCAGAAAATGCAAACAGATCGGCTACTTACCTTTGGTTCCTATCGGTGGGACCCCCAGACTGGCCAGCTGTGGCGGGGCAAACAGGAAGTGAGACTGACGCCGAAAGTCGCTGCCGTGCTGCGCTCCTTGATCGAGCGCCCTGGGCAGGTAGTGACCAAAGAAGAGTTATTTCAGGCGGTGTGGTCTGACACCGTCGTCAGTGATGCGGCCTTGAGCTCGTGCATTCAAGAACTCCGGCAAGCGTTGCACGATAACGCGAAGAAGCCACGGTATATCGCGACGGTCCACGGGCGCGGGTTTCAGTTCATCGCCCCGCTCAGCGCCACCCCGCTGGGGTCAGGAGCCAGGGGTCAGGGGTCGGCTTCCGCTTCCCAACCGTCCCCTGGCCTCCGGCCCCCGGCCCCTGTTTTGGTCGGTCGTGAATCCGAACTCACACAACTCCACGGGTGGTTAGAGAAGGCGATAAGCGGCGAGCGCCAACTTGTCTTTGTCACGGGCGAGCCGGGGATTGGCAAGACCACGCTTGTCGAAGTCTTTCTGCAAAGTTTAGAGTCTAGAGTCCAGAGTCCAGAGTCGGGACAGAAGAAGCCCCATTCAACTGTTCAGACTCTAGACCCTAGACGCCAGACGCTAGACGCCGTTCCCTGGCTTAGCCGAGGGCAGTGCATTGAGCACTACGGATCGGGGGAAGCCTATCTGCCGATTCTGGAAGCGCTCGGACGACTGTGCCGCGAGCCCGAAGGACAACACCTCATCAAGCTGTTGCATCAACATGCGCCGACGTGGTTAGTGCAGATGCCTGCCCTTCTCGACACCGCAGACTTGGAAGCGTTGCAACGGCGCACTCAGGGCGCGACGCGCGAGCGGATGTTGCGGGAGTTAGCTGAAGCACTCGAAGTGATCACTGCCGAACGGCCACTGGTGCTAGTACTCGAAGACTTGCACTGGAGTGATGTCTCGACGTTAGATTTGCTCTCGGCGCTAGCACGGAGACAAGAAGCCGCGCGACTCTTGGTGATTGGTACGTATCGCCCGGTAGAAGTATTGACCCGTGACCATCCGCTCAAAGGGATCAAGCAGGAGTTACAACTGCATTGGCAGTGTGAGGAACTGGCGTTGGACTTTCTCAACGAAGCGGCGGTGGGTGAGTATCTGACGGTGAGATTTAATACTTGGCCCCCTCACCCTAGCCCTCTCCCGCACGGGGAGAGGGAATCCATACCCGCCGGGGCGGTACAAAAGTTAGCCCGCGTAGTGCACCAGCGCACCGATGGCAATCCGCTGTTCATGGTGAATGTGACGAATGAGCTAGTGACGCGAGGAGTAGAGACACAACATGTTACGTCTCTCCAGTCGCTGGAGGACCTCGGGGTCGGTGTACCCGACAACCTGCGCCAATTGATTGAACAACAGATTGCTCGCGTCAATCCTGACGAGCGCAAAATCCTCGAAGCAGCGAGTGTGGCAGGAGCTGAGTTCTCCGCCGCCGCAGTGGCCGCGGGCACAGAGCAACCGACGGAAACGGTAGAAACACACTGTGAGGGATTGGTACGACGAGAACAATTCCTTCGTACCCACGGGACGAGCGAATGGCCGGATGGAACAGTAGCTGCGCGGTACGGTTTCGTGCATGCCTTGTATCAAGAAGTGTTGTACGAACAGATTTCCGCCACTCGGCGCAGCCGGCTACATCGGCAAATTGGCGAGCGCGAAGAGCAAAGCTATAGCGATCGAGCCAGAGAGATTGCTGCTGAACTGGCCGTCCACTTTGAACGGGGTCGGGATTACAAGCGAGCAATCCAGTATCTGCAGCACGCGGGCGAGAACGCCAGCCAGCGGAACGCCCATGTCGAGGCAATCAGTCTTCTTACCAAGGGGCTGGAGTTGCTCAACACTCTGCAAGACACTCCTGAGCGCGCCCGGCAAGAACTAGCACTGCAAATTGCCTTGGGTGCTCTCTTGATGGCCACCAAGGGCATTGCTGCCCCAGAGGTGGGAAAAGCCTACGCTCGAGCACGAGAACTGTGTCAGCTCACGGGCGACACATCCCAACTCTTCCCTATTCTGCAGGGACTATGTGAGTTTTATGGAGAACGGGGAGAGTACCAGATAGCACTGGAGTTGGGAGAGCAACTCCTCGCTCTGGCCCAGCGCCAGCCAGACCCCGTCCCCCTGCTGTTCGCCCACCAGGTACTGGGGGATCACTTGTTTTGGCTAGGGGAGTTCGTTACTGCCCGCGGACATCTAGAGCAAGGGCTCGCTCTCTATGACGCTCAACAGCATCGCTCTCTTGCCTTTCGCTACGGATATGACCCCGGGGTGACTTGCCAGTTCTTTGCAACCGTAGTCCTGTGGCTTCTTGGTTATCCGGATCAGGCCCTGAAGGAGATCGACGCCGCCCTGAGCTTGGCCCGGGATTTCTCTCACCTTTATACCTTTGTTTGTGCTTTGCACTTCGCTAGCAGACTTCATCATCTCCGCCGGGAGGCGCAGGCAGCCCAAGAGCGTGCGGAGACAGAGATTGCGCTCTGTACTGAGCAGGGGTTTGCCCTCTTCTTGGCAGGGGGAGCTATGTACCGGGGCTGGGCGCTAGCCGAGCAAGGACAAGGAAAGGAAGGGATTGCCCAGATACGCCAGGGTCTCACTGCCTACCGGGCCACGGGGGCAGAGATGGGACGGCCATATTTTCTTGCCTTGCTGGCTGAGGCGTATGGCAAAGTTGGGGAGGCAGAGCAAGGGCTTGCCGCGCTCGTCGATGCCCTCGCTCAGGTTGAGAAGACTGGAGAGCGTCAGTACGAGGCGGAGCTGTATCGGCTGAAAGGGCAGCTTACGTTGCAAACGTTCAACGTTCAACGTTCAACGTTCAACGTCGAGAATAGTCTAGGGTCTAGTGTCCAGAGTCTAGAGTCAGAGGCTGAGGAATGCTTCCAGAAGGCCATTGCTATTGCCCAGAGACAACAAGCGAAGTCGCTGGAGCTGCGGGCGGTGATGAGCCTGGCTCGTCTGTGGCGACAACAAGGCAAGCGGCACGAAGCACACAGTCTGTTATTTTAAGTCTACAATTGGTTCACCGAAGGGTTTGATACCAAAGATTTGCAAGAGGCCAAGGCGTTGTTGGGAGCGCTACGTTAGACCATGGAGGCTTGGCACACCACCACGGATGCGCGCTTGATCCTAGACATAGTCATCCGCCCGGTTGTGATTCTGCGGGCACGAACTGCAGCCAGGCTTTTGCTTGCGAGCCGGCCATAACAAACGGCTCACATACAGTGCTGCACCGGCGATCATGACGAGAACGATGAGAGTTTGGTGATCCATGTTTTTCAGTAATGAGTATCGAGTGATGCGTGTTACGTGAAACTAGAAACTAAGAGACTATCCGACTTCCTACCTGATACACCACCAAGGCTCCTAGATACGCTAATCCTGTCATATACACAAAAGTAAAGGCCGCATACTTCCACGATCCAGTCTCTCGTTTAATCGTCGCTAGCGTTGCGCCACACTGACAACACAGAGCAAAGAACACCATAACCGACAAGGCTACGATTGGGGTGTAGACGAGGCGGCCATCAGGCCAGCGCTCTGCCTGCATCGTGCTGCGCAATCCTACGCTCTCTTCATTCTGTTCACTCCCTAGATTGTAGATCGTTCCGAGTGCCGCAATAATCACTTCTCGTGCAGGGAAACTTGCCAATGTCGCCATGCCGATCTTCCAGTCCCAGCCCAGCGGACGGACGAACGGCTCAATGGCATGGCCGGCACGACCAAGATAACTCTCACGGAGTCGTAGCCCGGCTTCCTCGGTTGCTAACCGCGCTTGTTCTTCTGGTGGCGCAGCGGCGCGTCGGGCATGAAACTCTTCAGTAAGAACGGTCGAAGTTGGATAATAGGAAAGTGCCCAGATGAGGACGGTTGTTGCCAAGATGACCGTTCCGGCGCGCCGAAGAAACGCAAGGCTGCGGTCGTACATACGAAAGACTACCACCCGCCATGCTGGCATTTTGAAGGGTGGGAGTTCAAGCAAAAAAGGAACAGATTCTCCACGTAGAATAGTTCGTTTCAGTAACAGCGCAATAGGCGGGGCAACAATCAAGCCAAGGGTATACATCACAAACAAGGTCAGCCCTTGTAGTCCGACGACGCCCAAGACCGTGCGATCAGGGATGAAGGCCGAGATGAAGAGGACATACACCGGCAGACGTGCACTACAACTCATTAAGGGAGCGATCAGGATCGTCGCAATCCGGTCGCGATGATTATCGATCGACCGCGTCGACATAATGCCAGGAACCGCGCAGGCGAAAGAAGAGAGGAGCGGGATAAAGCTGCGGCCAGAGAGACCAAAAACTGCCATAACACGGTCCATCAGAAACGCGGCGCGGGCCATATATCCCGAGTCTTCCAGCAGCGCGATAAGGCCGAACAAAATCGCAATTTGCGGAACGAAGGTTACGACTGCTCCAACACCACCGATAATCCCATCGACCATAAGGCTTTGCAGCGGGCCTTCAGGAAGGACCGTCCGCATTTTTGCACCAAGCGCGGAGACCCCACTGTTAATCAGGTCCATCAGTGGCGCTGCCCAAGAGAAAATCGATTGGAACGTGAAGGCCATTGCCACAAGGAAGATCAGCAGCCCCCAAACTTTATGCGTAACGATATAGTCGATGCGGTCTGTCCACGTGCGGCTTGTCGTTTGCGTTTGCGGCTGGCGAACCACGGTCTTAACGGCTTCTGAGATCCACTGATAACGAGCGGCGGTTTCAATTTCAGGAAGCGAAACTCCGGCTCCGGTCAGGCGTCCTCGTGCCGCCCGTGCGGCCGTTCTGACGTCTTCTCCCAATTGGCGGACGAGCTCCTGTTCGATTGAACCTCCAGCATCAATAAGCAAGCGTTCGACGAGAAACCGGGAGAGTGTTTGCTGTTCAGCCGCAGAGGGGAGCGTGACGGTAAGAGTATCCACTTCACGAGAGAATGCGTCGGGGAAGCGAATCAAGGGTAGTGGGTGAGGCTGTGTCTGGACGACTTGACGCAACGCTCGGAGAACCGCAGCAAGGCCAAGGCGACGGGCCGCATGAACCGAGAGCACTGGGACACCGAGTTGCTGCTGTAATATTTCGACATCAATCTGTATTCCCTGCTTTTGCGCAAGGTCCATCATGGTGAGTGCCACGACTACCGGTCTCCCGGTCTCTAGGACTTGCGTGAGTAGATAAAGGTTGCGATCAAGATTTGTCGCATCAAGGACGCAAAGCACGGCGTCTGGTGCAGGAATATCTTTGCCGTACCCGAGTAGTACGCTAACGGCGAGCATCTCATCTGGTGCTCGTGGTGCCAGCGAATAGGTCCCCGGCAGATCGACGGCAAGATAGCGTTCGCCTTCGATGGTCAATTCGCCAAGCGCACTTTCAACGGTGACGCCAGGATAATTGCCGGTATGTTGAGTGAGCCCGGTCAGGGCATTGAAAAGGGTAGTCTTACCGGTATTCGGGTTCCCGATAACCGCGATGAGGGAGCGCCGCACAACCGTTGGATGCGACTGTGACGTATTGTTACGGGTAGGAGCGGACGTGCGAGAGGCCGTTACGGCCATGAATATGAGTGCCTTGCGTTACGACGCTGGAGTGAGAACGATACGACGGGCTTCATTACGCCGTAGGGCGATACTAAAGCCACGAATCCGTATCTGCATCGGATCTCCCAGCGGTGCGAATCTCACGACCTGGACTGATTGGCCGGGCGTGAATCCTAACTCGGAGAGTCGTTGGGAAAGGCCGTCAAAACCGCTGATAGCGCTGATACATCCTGCTTGCGTTGGCAAAAGGTCTGCAAGGGTTTTCATAGTTACAAATGATAATGATTTTCATTTTCATTGTCAATGAGAATCTTTTCGCGGGCACGCTTGTCGAAGCTGAACCGTATTCGTACACAACAAATCACAGCGGAAAACTCTATTTGGACCCTAGCGCAGAAAGCCCCATACCGCAGCTCACCAAAAGTATGCTAGTCTATGAATGGAAGCGAGAAGTCTACCGAACCTGGGGGGGCGACTCTTCAGTTCCATAGGGAGTTTTATGCGACAACAGCGGCAAAACGCGCTTGTGAAGATTGTTGTGTGTGTCGGTCTTCTTGGAATTGGCTACTTCGGCGGGCAAGGGCTGCAGAAAGTCTCCGCGGGCGCCCGGGATCCGTACGAAGGACTTGAATCGTTCACGAATGTGTTAGCGGTGGTGCAGAAAAACTATGTCGAAGAAGTAGGAACCCAGAAGCTGGTCGATGGGGCAATCAACGGTATGCTTAATGCCCTCGATCCCCATAGTTCCTATATGACACCAGAATCATATAAGGAACTCCAAGTCGATACGGAAGGGAGCTTCGGCGGGCTCGGTATAGAAATCACTGTTCGTGATGGACTTCTCACGGTGGTCTCGCCAATCGAAGATACCCCAGCCTACCGGGCCGGTGTCAAAGCCGGAGACCAGATCATTAAGATCGACGGCGAACTCACGAAGGACATGAGCCTCGTCGACGCAGTCAAGAAGATGCGAGGCCCCAAGGGAAGCAAGGTCGCGGTTGGTGTTCGACGCGAGGGAGTCTCACGGCTCATCGATTTTCATTTGACACGAGAAGTCATCAAGATCCAGAGTGTGAAATCGAAAACCCTTGAGAAAGGGTATGGCTATGTTCGTATCACGCAGTTTCAAGACCGCACGGGAAATGATCTTGATGCAGCGTTGAGCAAATTGACGCAGGAGAGCGGCAAGCTAGACGGTCTTGTGGTTGATTTGCGCAATGATCCAGGGGGACTGCTCAGTCAGGCCGTGAAGGTCTCCGATACGTTTCTTGATTCCGGGCTCATTGTGTACACCGAAGGTCGTCTCGACAATCAGAAGCAGAAATATTTTGCCCATCCCGGCGGACAGACGGAGATTCCGCTCGTCGTTATTGTGAATGGTGGCAGTGCCAGCGCGTCAGAGATCGTGGCCGGTGCGCTGCAAGATCACGGACGTGCCGTTGTCGTCGGCACAAAAACTTTCGGCAAAGGATCTGTGCAGACGATCCTCCCGATGGACAACGGTGCTGCCTTGCGGCTGACGACGGCGATGTATTTCACGCCGAGTGGGCGTTCGATCCAAGTGACGGGGATTACGCCTGATGTGATGGTCGACAACGCCCCTCCCGCGCAGCGGGAGCGGACGCAGCGGGAGATTCGCGAAGAAAACCTTCGTGGTCATTTCGACCGTCCCGCGCATGGGGCCATTGAGAAAGACAAATCCGAGCCCAGCGATACGCAAGAACCTGCCGCTCCTGCGGATACCCAAGAGCCCAACAGTAAAGAAGAAGGCGGTGAGAAGGCAGAAAAAGCACCGGAAGTGAAGGAAGGCGAATTGGGCAAAGACCCGCAGCTCGATCGAGCGATGCAGGTGCTCAAATCCTGGGAGACCTATAAGAAGAAAACTGCAGTCGCGACTGCACCCACCAAGTAAAAGGCAAGGGGGAAATGGGAAATGGGAGAAAAGAGTCTCGGAGTCTGAGAGTCTAGGAGTCGAAAAAAGGTATTCTCCTTTTACCCTTTTCTCCTTTTACCCTTATTCCCCCCCCTCCGTCAGGGTCTTGCCCGCTTGCTGATCTCTCTGTTACAAGGCACGCCATGTCCACGATTCCGGCATGGCTTGATCGCCCAAATATTCTGACGGTCTCTGATTTGACCTCCCAGATCCGTGATCGGCTGGAGGAAGATTTTGCCGATGTGTGGGTGGTCGGAGAACTGTCGAGTTTCCGTGCTCCATCGTCAGGACACCTCTACTTCACGCTCAAAGATGACGAGAGCCAAGTCAAAGCGGTCATGTTTCGCAGCTCTGCTGGCTTGTTGCGATTTCGCCCGGAAGATGGGCTCGAAGTCATCGTGCGCGGACGCGTGAGTGTGTATCCCGCCCGCGGTGACTTACAGCTGTACGTGACGATCTTGGAGCCGCGCGGGGTTGGTGCCCAGCAACTCGCACTCGAACAACTCAAGGCAACGTTAGCGGCAGAAGGACTCTTTGCTGCAGAACGTAAGCGTCCTTTACCGTTTTTTCCGCGCTGTATCGGAATCGTGACTGCGCTGAAGGGAGCGGCCATTCAGGACATCTTGA
Organism: Deltaproteobacteria bacterium; assembly: GCA_043772795.1. Lineage (GTDB taxonomy): Bacteria > Desulfobacterota > Binatia > Bin18 > Bin18 > VGTJ01. Next base: position 40 of record JAYVFX010000656.1, on the reverse strand, counting down.
CGATTCTTTATCAACGCTGCCCCTATACGCGAGTCATCGT
>JAYVFX010000655.1:0-5935 GCA_043772795.1 Deltaproteobacteria bacterium | reverse complement strand
AGCCGCGGGGGATCAGGTGGCGGCGGTGGTGGCGGACTTGGTGGTGGGAGAGGAGGCCGCAGTGGTGGACGGGGTGGCGGACTTGGTGGCGGATCGATCGGTGGTGGTGGTGGCACCCAAACGATTCTCATTACGCCGAAAGAGGGTGAAAAGCCGATCTTTAAAGAAGAAGTGCGCATTGTCGCGGACGAAATCACCAACTCACTCGTTGTGCTAGCAACTGCGCGTGACTACAATATGATTAAAGAAGTACTCCGTCAGATTGATGTCGTGCCACGGCAAGTGTTGATTGAGACAGTGATTGCGGAAATCGGCTTGAGCAACGATCTCGAATTTGGTGTTGAGTGGGCGATTGCCAATGGTGGCATTAATAAAATCTTGGGAACCACAACGACGACCGGCGGCACGACCGGCGGCACGACCGGGACAACCTCAACTTCTAATGTAACGTCGAACTCAATCTCCGATGCTGCGCTTAATGCGCTCATACCTGCTGCGAAACAGGGAGCAAAGATAGGAGGTGGAGGCTTATTTACCTTCGTGACTGATCATAGGAACTTCCTGGCGTTGATAACCGCTTTAGCTTCTCGCTCACAGGTTCGCAGCCTTGCGACTCCTCATGTGATTGCGTCAGACAACCGCGAGGCCCATATCTTGATTGGGGAAGAGATCCCGATTCTTTCGTCAACCCAACAAAGTCTCGTCGGCAACAGTTCCGACCGGTTACTTTCGAGTGTGCAATATCGCGATACCGGGAAGATCCTGACCATCGTTCCCCAGATCAACTCGGCTGGCCTGGTGAATATGGAAATTCGCCAAGAAGTGAGTGCGGTAGGAGTGCCGGAGTTTGGCAAAACCAACTCTCCGAGCTTCACTTCTCGCGAGACTGAGACAACGGTCGTCGTGCAGGATGGTGAGTCGGTGGTCATCGGCGGCATTATTGATGATCAAGTGCAACGTGTGCGCAAAGGCGTTCCGTTTTTGATGGATATTCCTGTGTTTGGACGGCTTTTCCGTACCGATTCGGATAAGATGGATCGCACGGAGTTGATTATCCTGATTACTCCCCATGTCATTCGTAACCGCGCCGATGCACGGACGATCACTGAGGAATTTGAGGATCGTATCCGTGGATTGCAAGGGCTGATGAGCCGGATACAGAAACCCAACGTGCGTCTGCACATCGATGAATCGGCGATGCCAGCGCCAGAGAGGCAGTCCCAACCTTCCATATCGGAGAAGTCACAATCGCGCTAACCGCGGTAGCTGCGAGAGGGGGAGGATGAAGAAGTTGTTGGTGTGTCTCGTGCTTGCCGGGGCGATTGGTGTCGCCTACTACAATGCGGTGGGTAACGGTTTTGTCTTTGATGACTACATGTTAGTTACGGAGAATCCGCTACTACGGAGCGTGCAACCGCTGACGAACATTCTCTTGTCTTCGCACTCTCTGGGTCAGCGGCCATTTCGTAACTTTTCGTATCTCATCGATGTGCGCGTGGGTGGGATGCACCCGTGGGTGTTTCATGCGAGCAATTTGCTCTACCATTGGCTCTCTGCGTGTGTGGTTTTTTTCGTTACGCTTCGCTTGACGAATCCTATACAAGCCACGCCCTCGTTCTCGACGGCTGTGGCTCCTGCGAGCGAGTGGCGTTGGCGACCTGCTCTCTTTGTGGTGTCGTTGTGGGCACTGCATCCTGTCCTCACTGATGCCGTCACTTACATCTCCGGGCGCCGCGATGTTCTTGGCGGGCTCTGTCTTTTTTTTGGTTTGTGGACGTACCTACGATTTCGTGCAGCGCCGTCTCAGGGCAAGGCGAAATACGGCTGGTTGTTGCTGTCCTGTATGGCATATGGGCTTGGTATCCTGAGTAAAGAGAGCGTCCTTGTCTTGCCCCTCTTATGCTGGCTTGCGGACGTGCAACAGGAAGGTGTCGTTGTCTCTCTTCGTCGCCACTGGGTAGTCTATTTGCTCGTGTTGCTCTTCGGAACAGCGGTGCTCTGGTATTTTGCTGGTTCCTTCATTCTGATGACCTATAACCGGTCGTCTTGGTATGGTGGCAGTCTGGTCGGACATCTCGCAACAGTCGCGCGCATTTGGTTCCATTACCTGAATCTCATGATATATCCCCGTACCCTCCTGGCTGATTATTCCTATAATGCCTTCCCTGCGTCGTCATCGCTGGGCGAGACGGAGGTCCTGATCGCACTTGTGGGGCTCGTTGGCGTAGCTGGAGGGCTCGCGGTTCTTGCTCGTAGATTTCCGCTCTGTGGATATGGGGGATTGTGGATGCTTGTGAGTATTCTGCCTGTGTCGCATGTGATCCCGATCAAAGAAATTGTCGCGGAGCATTACCTCTATGTGCCGCTCTTCGGATTCTGTCTGATCGTCGGGGTGCTTCTTGATGCACTCTGTGGCAGGAGGGACGCAAAGGAAACAGGGGGGCTATATCGGCCGGTGCTTATCTACGGGCTCGTGCTGTGTGTCCTCCTTGCTGCGGCCAGGCGCACGGTCGTGCGAAATCGCGATTGGGTGAATGAAGAGACTTTCTGGTCGGTCGTGACACAGACCGCACCACAAAGCGTACGCGCCCATTATAATCTTGCTGGCGTGTACAAACAACAACAACGACGAGACGCGGCGGCGGAAGAGTTTATGCGGACGCTTGCTCTTTCTCCTCAGCACCTTGATTCCATCGTTGGATTGGGAGAACTCTCATTTGAGAGCGGGCACTACGGCCAGGCGTTGATGTATGCAGCGCAGGCGCAAGACCGCGCGCCGAAAAATTCGCGGGTGATCTATCTCCTCAGTTGGGTCAAACTCGCGCTCAAAGACCTCGATGCGGCTGAACAACTTTTTCAGCAGGCCGCTATCCTGATGCCCAAGGCGCCTGGAGTGTATGCCGGGTTGGAGGCCGTGGCAAAGGAACGTGGAGATACGGCAGCCGAAGCACGCTGGGCAGAGAAACGCCGCATGTTAGAAGCCAAACATGGCCAAAAGGGTTGACCCCGCGCACGAAGCACGGTACAGTGCGGCCTCGCTGTGGGGGCGTCGTTTATGATCACGCAGATGTGGACACACCGAGTGATGATTGCCGGCCTTGTCCGCCGCGACCTGCACGCTCGTTATGCTGGTTCTGTCCTTGGGATGGCGTGGACGGTTCTCCAACCATTGCTATTGTTTCTCGTCTATATGTTTGTTTTTTCCACGATCCTACAAGTGAAATTTACCACGGAAGGTGGTCAGGGGGCCTTTGCTTTCTATCTGTTAGCGGGTCTCCTTCCGTGGCTTGGTTTTCAGGAAGGCGTTACCAAAGCGGCAACGGCGATTGTTGATAATGCCGGATTGGTGAAGGCCATGCGCTTCCCTGCCGCCGTACTGGTGGCAAGCAATGTGTTGGCCAGTCTCGTGGCTTCGGCAATCAGCTTCGGCGTTTTTTTGATTGCACTGCTTGTGACAGGACGATTGGCATGGGTGAGTTTGCCACTACTCCCTGTGCTGTTGTGTTTACAAACCGCCTTAGCGTTTGGGTTTGGACTGATCGTTGCGAGTGTGCAGACCTTAGTGCGGGATACCTTGCCGCTCTTGCAGATGATGTTTATGGTGTGGTTCTACCTGACGCCGATCATTTATCCACTCTCGTATGTGCCGTCTCGATTTGCGACGCTGTGGTACTGGAACCCGTTCACACCGATTGTTTCCGCGTATCGCAGTGTTCTTCTTGAAGGTAAAATTCCTGCACTGGCGGATTTCGGAGCACCATGCGCTTGGACGGTTCTTGTGCTGCTCTCCGGATACTGGCTCTTTTCCCGGATGGAACCTGAATTTGCTGATCTGCTCTAAGTGAAGAAAACGCAAAATAATAGCAGAATAATAGAGGTATGGACCGAAGGATGATGAGGTGGAGGTTACGAATTGCGCTAGGGCTGACATACCTGAGCGCTGGTCTCTTCATTCCGGCGTGCACGTCTGACGCCCCTGATGGATCGTCTCCGGGAGGACAAAAGGGGCTCGTGGTGGCGGCTGACGGGCTTCCTTCAGGAGATCAATGGCGGCAAGATTTTACTTTTGCAGATATGGACGGGGATGGTGTGCCGGACCTCGTGACTGCTCCTCCACGCAAGGGCAAAGAACCGTGGCCGCATATTTTCCTGCGGCGCCAGAACCGCTGGGATCCGGTTGCATGCCCAGGCACTGAACACAATGGTTTTCCGCAACAAGAGTATGTATACGGAGGAGTGACCGCAGCTGACTTCACCGGGGATGGGAAGCCTGAGATTGTAATCGCCATGCACGAAGTTGGTATGCGGTTTTTTAGTAACACCGGCACTGGGCCGTGTGGGCCGTGGGAAGAACAAAAGAATATACCGGAGGCCTTCTCTAAACTCCATTCCCGTGCGATTGTGTCCGCCGATATGAACGGGGATGGACGTATAGATTTGCTTGCCCTTTCTGAAGCCGCGGATATGAATTCAGCTCATGCCCCTTTTGGTATCGCGATTCTTTGGAACGAGGCCTCGGGGTGGAGATTCGAAGGGATATCAGGTAGTGAGGGGTTATTTGGTGACGATATCGCAATTGGTGAAGTCAACGGAGATGGGATCCCTGATATCGCTGTTGGCAGCCTCAATGATTCACGACCGAATTTTCTCTGGCTGAGTGATGGTCACGGGAAGTGGAATGCTGCCAGTGCGGAAGGGTTACCCAGCAACATCATTGCGTGGAGCGTCCAGCTGGTGGACCTCGATAACGATGGTAAGGCCGAAGTGTTGTTAGGAGTTGGCGGAGCACCTATATACCAGAACGGTGGCCCACGCGTGTACCGGTGGGATGGTGCTCGATGGCAGGATCTTTCTCAAGGACTCCCGCAAGTCTTTTGGGTCGGTGGTGTCACTGCGACTGATATTGACGGAGATGGGCACAAAGAAATCGTCGCGGCTGGGATGTATACAGGGACGCTCAAGGTCTACGGCCAACAACCTGACGGAATTTGGGCAGAGCGTCAGGAACTACAAGTGACAGAGCCGGAAAAATTGCGGAATTATAAGGTTCGTTCTTTTCTTGCCGAGAACGGGCGCCAGAATGTGGTAGTGGCGAACTATGCCGCAGATGGTGATGGCAAGATCATCGCATGGATGTGGCGGTAGTATATGTGCAGTTTCCTCTTGACAAAAAGAGCAAGCCAGAATAATGAATCGAGGGGACAATCATCCGAAAGCTATAGTAGGATAGACTTCGCATTTGCGTTATGTCTGATTTGCGTGGTAGCATTCTCTTGTGGTGGAAAGTCGGTTGGTTTAAAAGAACGAGCAACGGAGTATTGGAAGGCTCGCATAGAAAAGAGAGTAGAACAAGCGTACGAATTCGAAGCGCCTGGGAAACCTGATAAACAAACCTACCTGAACAAGATCCTGGCGGCGCCCGTTACTTATACATCATGTACGATCCGGTCAATTAAGGAGAATGGAAATGAGGCGGTGGTGGATTTACAATTGGGATATCTTCTGCCGGGGCTCTCTCGGCCGGTGTCCTCCTCCATGACAGATAAATGGATGAGGGACAGGGGCCAGTGGTATCATCGCTTCCCGAGTGATGATACCAGCACGGACACGGAAAGGAGGTGACCTAGGCTATTAGAGAGAGGCTCGGAATGAGATGAGCAGGGAGAAGTATAGCGCCTTTAGATTTTGCTTCATAAAGCGTGCAGTGATCGGTAAATACAGGCTGAGTAAAGGCAGAGAAAAGGTACAGTTCTTACGGCCTAAGGAAGGAGGCAGGTAATGCGTAAAGTAAGAGCAGGACTAGTGATGACATTGGTCGCAGGGCTACTACTCACCAGTGGGAGTCGTGCACAGGCAGTGATTGGGGTACCGGATGATGTGCCGGCGGCAACCCTACTATTCCCATTTTTCAAGGTAAATCCGAAGCGTACGGCGG
>JAYVFX010000654.1:0-5827 GCA_043772795.1 Deltaproteobacteria bacterium | reverse complement strand
CCCGCCGCAAGAAAAACTGGAAACGCTGGGGCCCCTATCTGAGCGAACGGGCCTGGGGCACTGTGCGTGAGGACTACAGCGCCTATGGGACAGCCTGGGATTATCTCCCGCACGATCACGCCCGCTCGAAGGCGTATCGATGGAATGAGGATGGTCTCGGGGGCATTTGCGACCGGCAGCAGTTTATCTGCTTCGCGCTCTCCCTGTGGAATGGTCGTGATCCGATCCTCAAGGAGCGCCTCTTTGGTCTCACTGGAAGTGAGGGCAATCATGGCGAAGACGTGAAGGAGTATTACTTCTATCTTGACTCCACGCCGACCCATTCCTACATGAAGTTCCTCTACAAGTATCCGCAGGCCGAATTTCCCTATGCCAGGCTGGTGGAAGAGAACCACCGCCGCGGTCGTAGTACGTCAGAGTTTGAGCTGCTCGATACCGGCGTCTTCAATGACAATCGCTATTTTGACGTGATGATCGAATATGCCAAGGCGGCTCCTGAAGACATTCAGGTGCGTATTCACGTCAGTAACCGTGGCCCAGAGGCCGCGACCGTGCACCTGTTGCCGACGCTGTGGTTCCGCAACACCTGGGCAGGCGGTCTGGATGCCCGGCGGCCACGCCTGCGTGCGCTCGACGGAACGACCATCAAGCTCAGTCATCAGTACTACGATCAGCGCTGGCTCTATTGTGACGGATCGCCGGAACTGCTCTTCACCGAGAATGAGACCAATCTCCAGCGGCTCTATGGGGTCGAGAATCAGACGCCTTACGTCAAAGATGGCTTTAACGACTACATCGTCCATGGTCAGCGGAACGCAGTAAACCCTCAGCAAATAGGGACGAAAGCAGCAGCGCATTATTTTCTCACTGTTGGTGCTGGAGAAACCGTAACGGTTCAGCTCCGTTTCACCGATAAGGAGCGGTCCTCTCCTGAAGCCGCCTTCGGCGCCGACTTCGACCACACCTTTGCCGTACGCCAGCGTGAAGCCGATGAGTTCTACACCACGGTCACACCCGAAGGACTGTCACCAGATGCCCGTAATGTCATGCGGCAATCGCTGGCGGGGATGCTGTGGAGCAAGCAGTACTATCACTATGATGTAAATCGTTGGCTCGCAGGTGACCCGCAAGAGCCGCTCCCTCCAGCAGAACGGGAGCATGGCCGCAACCACGAATGGACGCATTTGTATAATGCCGATGTCATCTCGATGCCGGACAAGTGGGAATACCCCTGGTATGCGGCTTGGGATCTGGCATTTCATTGCATTCCGCTGGCGTTGGTCGATTCCCAATTTGCCAAGGAACAACTCATCCTGCTGTTACGTGAATGGTATATGCATCCTAACGGCCAGTTACCCGCTTACGAATGGGCGTTTGGCGATGTCAATCCACCGGTGCATGCCTGGGCGGCTTGGCGTGTGTACAAAATTGAAGAGAAACGCCGGGGCGTAGCTGACCGCAAATTTCTCGAACGAGTATTTCACAAACTGCTGCTCAACTTCACCTGGTGGGTCAACCGGAAAGACGCCGAAGGCCGCAACGTCTTTCAAGGTGGATTTCTCGGCTTGGACAACATTGGGGTCTTCGACCGCAGTGCCCCACTGCCAACTGGTGGCCATATCGAACAATCCGACGCCACCAGTTGGATGGGCATGTATTGTCTCAACATGTTGACCATCGCGCTGGAATTGGCGCGCGAAGATTCTGCGTATGAAGACGTTGCCAGCAAGTTCTTTGAACATTTTGTTTATATCTGCCGTGCCATGAACAACCTCGGCGGTGAAGGCATTGAGCTGTGGAATCGGGAAGATGGTTTCTTTTACGATGTATTGCACCTTGAAAACGGGCAACGCTTTCCTCTCAAAGTGCGGTCGATGGTGGGACTCATCCCCCTCTTTGCGGTCGAGACCCTGGAATCTGACATCATCGATAAGCTACCGGGGTTCAAGCGCCGCCTGCAATGGTTTGTCGAAAACCGCCCTGAATTGAGCGAACATCTGGAAACCCAGACGACCCCAGAGGAGACGGTACGCCGCTTTTTGTCGCTGGTAAATCGTGATCGCCTGCGGCAGGTATTGCGCTATATGTTGGACGAGACGGAGTTCCTGTCCCCGCATGGCATTCGGGCGCTGTCACGAGTACATCATGAGCACCCATACACACTGCATGTGAATGGCGCAGAGCACCGGGTGGATTACGAACCAGCCGAATCGAGTACCGGCTTGTTTGGTGGCAACTCCAATTGGCGGGGACCAGTCTGGTTTCCGGTCAACTATCTACTGATCGAGTCCCTGCAAAAGTTTGCGTACTACTTGGGCGACAGTTATACCGTCGAATGCCCAACAGGGTCAGGGCAGATGCTGACCTTGGCCGAGGTTGCAGCGGAGCTCTCGCGTCGCTTGTCGCGGATATTCTTGCGTGATGATGAAGGGCGTCGTCCGGTGTATGGTGGCACGGAGACGTTCCAACACGATCCCCATTGGCGGGACTTGATCCTCTTCTACGAATATTTTCACGGCGACAACGGCGCGGGCATCGGTGCCAGTCACCAGACCGGCTGGACGGGCCTGGTCGCCAAATTGCTCCAGCAAAGTGGAGAGTAATCATAGCGAAGGAGTAATCTCGGTAGGTCTCTCAAGTCTTTTCTCCGCTGGAGAGAACCGAAAAAACAAGGATCAGAAGCAAACATGACGTGCCGCGAATTCATCGACTTTTTGATCGACTACTGCGAAGATGATCTCTCCGCACGCAAGCGCGCCGAGTTTACTAAGCATCTCATCGAGTGCCCAAACTGCACCGCATACCTGAAGAGTTATGAAGAAACCATTCGACTCGGCAAAGCCGTCTTTGCTGAGCCGCATGCGCCTGTACCATCGGAGGTTCCAGAAGAACTGGTGCAGGCGATTCTCGCCAGCCGGACACGGAGCACGTAGGCGAGTGCGCAGCCACATGCTAGCGCTCGGCGAGTAAGGTCTGGATCTGCTGTTCGGTCTGCGCATACCTGCCTTCGCCGATGTGCGTGTAGCGGATCAGGCCCTGCTTATCGATCAGGTACACTGCCGGCCAGGCGCGGTTACCGTAGCGTTCCCAGGTGGCAAAGTCGTTATCTGTCACCACAGGATAGTGGATCTGCTGCTTGTGGAGATATTCTTCAAGCGCTGTAACGGAGCGCTCGTAGCTAGACTCCGGCGTATGGACGCCGATGACGATGAGCCCCTGCTTTGCATACTGGTTGTGCCACTCCTTCACATAGGGTTCTACGTTGCGGCAGTTGTAGCACCCGAACGTCCAGAACTCGACCAAGACCACTTTGTCTTTCAGATCAGCCACGCGCAGTGGCGCTGCGTTGAGCCACACCTGTCCGGTAATCTCTGGAGCAGAGCCACCAACATCGCTCGATGCCAACCTACCCCAACCTACGACCATACTGATAACGATCAGCACGAGCACGAAAACAATCACGTTCGGCACACGAGTCATACGATGTCTCCTCAGTTCAGCATCTCGCTTTCTGGATGCCTGGTGTTCCTCTATGATTCATACCAAGATAAACCAGCGGACGATGAAGAACGTTCCAACCGAGGCCTCAAGGATCATGGGAACAGCACTGCGCGAAATCATCATATCACGGTGGTGCCTCAAGATTGAGAAACCAAATCAGACCCAGCAGCATCATACTTCTGGTCAACACAGAGTCGAGTGTACTTATGAACAAATACCTCCGACGCAGTCTCATTGGCCTGCTTTGCGGTCTGCTGAGCAGTGTGTTTCTCTCCCTGGCCTTGCACAATAGCTTACTCGGCACAAGTTTAGGCGTGGTCGTCGGAGTGGCCTTTATGGTGACGTTTGCACCCACACCTCATGCCTATATCGATAGCCTGATGACAACCGCAGCACTGGGAGTCCCGCTGTGGGCGCTGGTCAGTCTCATCGGATTCCCCCTCCTCTGGGGTCACTCCCCGCAATGGACCGCTGAGGGTATGCGTACACTCTTTCCCGCCTTGATCGGCTGGATTCTCTATGGTGCGAGTCTGGGCCTCATCTCGCAGGGTACGAATGATGTCGTCTTCGCTTGGTGGGGACCGGAGTATGAACCACCACCGCCATCACGCGAGGTAAAAACGCGCATCGTCATCCTCGGCGGCGGTTTTGCTGGTGTCACCACCGCTAGCACGCTGGAACAATTGTTCGGGGCTGATCCGTCGGTGTCGATCACCCTTATAAGCGATACCAATGCGCTCCTCTTCACGCCGATGCTGGCCGAAGTGGCAGGTAGCAGTTTGGAGGCGACACACATTACCAACCCTCTGCGTACCAGTGTGCGGCGCACGACCGTTATCCGCAACAAAGCTGTCGCGATCGACTTACAGACACGCTGTGTGCGCTTGGCTCCAGACATTCCGCTCTCCGCGCAGGGAGCCCCCCGCGCAGAGGACGACGGACATGACGTCCCCTTTGATCACCTGGTGCTGGCGCTTGGTGCGGTATCGAACTACCTGGGTATGGATAAGGTCAAAGCGAATTCATTTGACTTCAAATCGCTCGGTGACGCGATGCGAATTCGCAATCATGTCATTGATCTGTTTGAACGGGCGGACGATGAGCCGCCGTCACCTGCACGACAAGCGATGCTTACGTTCGTCGTCGCTGGTGGTGGATTTGCCGGAGCCGAGCTGGCCGGGGCACTCAACGATTTTGCTCGTGGCATGTTGGCCTATTATCCCAACATCGCACCGACAGAAGTTCGCGTCATTCTTGTGCATTCCCGCGACCGTATTCTCCCAGAACTCAGCGAACAACTTGCAGCCTACGCGCTGGAACGGATGACCGCCCGCGGGGTCATCTTTAAGCTCAACGTGCGGGTGGCTGACGCTCGACCGGGCGCTGTCGTCTTGAACAATAAGGAAGAGATTCCCACTGAAACGTTAGTGTGGACTGCGGGCACGGCACCGAACCCGTTGGTCCAAACGCTTCCTGTTGAACGTGATAAACGTGGCGCTGTGATTGCCGATGCGACACTTGCCGTACCGCAGTGTCCGGGCCTCTGGGCGGTGGGCGATTGTGCTGCTATTACTGACGCCAAGACCGGGCAGCCGTGTCCACCAACTGCGCAGTTTGCCCTGCGCGAAGCGCAGACCCTAGCACACAACATCCACGCCAGCATCCGCGGGCAAGCGCTGCGGCCCTTCCATTTCGACGCCCTAGGGACACTCTGTGTCGTTGGCCATCACACTGCCTGCGCGGAGATCAAGGGCTTTCGCTTCTCTGGGCTTTTCGCCTGGTTCCTCTGGCGCGGTATTTACGTGGCCAAGCTCCCCAGCCTCGAACGGAAAGTCCGCGTCATGGTGGATTGGATTGTTGAACTCTTCTTCCCACGCGACATCGTGCAAACGCTGGAGTTTGACCGTCCCACGACAGCGTCAACGGCAGCAGCGTTGACGCCTCAGCCCGCACCACCAGAACAACCGATGAATATCACTGTCTATCAACACCGCGCCTAATCTTTCGGAGTTATCCTATGCATCATCGATTCCTCACCTATAGTCTTCTTTGCCTCAGTGTTGGTGGGCTTGGTGGCGTTGTCGCGGCGACGGTCGGCTTAGGTTCGCTACAGACCGGAGTCGTCCTCGGGATGTTCTACGGGCTCGGGTTCGCCGTACTCGCATCATCCCGTGCGCTCACGCCTGGCGCAGGATTGCTGTGGGGTTTAGCCTACGCCTTGCTTCTCTGGCTGGCAAATCCGCTGGGATCGCTGACGGTGATGATGGCGGCCACGCCTGATGCCATGTTCGACTCCCTGCGCTCCCGCTTTCCTGCCTTGGTTGGA
>JAYVFX010000653.1:0-4641 GCA_043772795.1 Deltaproteobacteria bacterium | reverse complement strand
GAGAACTACGGCCTGATAGCCATCCAGAAACAGGCGAACCACTCTGGTATAAAGGACACCAACCGTTTGTCGGCCCAACTGATGAAGAAAATGTTTCCGAAAAACTACCGGTTCCGATGATTGTGGTGAAACGGATCAAATATAAACACGAAGATGATCTCTTCAAGATTCCGGGCGTTCATGCTGTTGGGATTGGTGAGTCAGGCATTGTCGTTTTAATCACACCGGATATGCGCGCCAATCGCAGCCAGATCCCTTCTACTCTTGACGGTATCCCGGTAATCGTTCAGGAAACTGAAATGTTGAGCCCACTTTCTCATGAGACAACTGTCTATAGACCTCTCCCTATAGGGGCAAGTATTAGTTCAAGTGGCAAACCACCAGGCGATTTTGGTTCCGTAGGTCCACACGTTTCACGCGATATCAGTGATGTAGGGGCATGCTGTTTTCTTTATTCTCTCACAAATACTCACGTTCTTGGTCCGTTTGATGTGAATATCACGATTAACTCGATCTACCAACCCGGAGGGTCAACCACGACTTACGGCTGGTTTGGTTTTAGGTTTCTTCCCTCCGTATGCTACAATGGGAGATCTTTTTGTGTTTTTAATGGTCCGGTAAACGATACCCGGTTAAAACCTGACGCAGGTGCAATTGGTCACCCATTCAATGATTTAATCCCCATGAATTCCCCGTGCAATGGATCGCAGAAGCCTGTTCGTCGGATGCAGTATGGCGTCGGTTCGTTTGTCGACGGCCCAATTGGTATCGTCCGAATTGCAACATCATGTTCAAACTGCCTAAAAAATTGGGGAGTCATGAGCCATGGAACTCAGGGCGGGTTGGCCGGGAATATGACTGAGGTAACAGATATCATCAACGACGGTCCCAACCGCTATCTTAAGTTTGCACCGGTTAATCTCGCCAATGTCTTTGCCCGAGGAGGTGATTCTGGTGGACTTATTGCATGGAATCAGACAAAAGATGTTGTAGGTCTTGTGTATGCTGGAGTTCCAACTGGAGGTACGCCTGTGGGTTACATGAGACTAGATTACGTAAAAACAGCATTTTTCAATGCAGGGGTGTCGTTCGACCATTATTGGGGGACTAACATTGTGACTAATCGTCCTAGCAACAGTCAAACCGATCCTCTTTTCCCTTTTCCTTGTAGCACCTGAAAAGAGTTCGGTAAATAAACAACATGGAGAGGGAAGGCACGATGAATCGTTTTTCGTCGACGTCCCTCTTCATTGTCTTCTTCAAAAAGGAAAAGAATGTGAACACCCAGCCAAAACGATATTCCAGGAGCATTCAGAGCATAGTTGTTATATTCTTGCTCGTGATTGGAATTGACGTCCGAAGCGAAACAAGAGAATCGCCCGCGTGTTCATTTATGGCAAAGCAAGGACTCGACAAGCAGGTCTCCGTCTTGGTGAGCAAAACTGTCGAGCACCCGGGAGTGCTTTGGGCCCGAGTAGCGAACGGACAGGAAGATATTACTATTATCTCTGGGTATGGGGCTGTTCGCTTAGAACGACTCTGGTTTGGCATAGTCTGGTCTTCTTCGTTACATCTCGAAGATTTCTTTCGGCATAGGCAAGAGCCATGGGGCCCTCTTATCGCGTTCGCGTTAAAGCCAGGGGAAACGCGCGACCTTCCTGTTTGGACCGAGGATGAAAATGTACCACCGGGGCGTTATCGTGCGCGCTTCGGCTTTCTTCGTGAGTTGCCAGGGGCCAAAAACAAAAAACAACAGTACATGTACTCTGAGCCGATTTCGCTTCCGTGAGAACTCGAAGTTAGAGAGAGGAGTAGAATCTGCTCTTGCATCAGACAGGGAAGTTTACGTTCGTTATCGTGCGTACTGCCTCTCATGCCAATCCCAAACTGAAGGAGCGCGGCTACGCTGGCTTTCTCGAACTGTCGTGGGATCTACCGCGCGACATGATGACAGCAAGCATTCACACCGTCATTCCCAAAGAGTGGCCAGCAGAGGAGAGGCAACACTTTTTCCATCCAGAGTCTGTACAGTGGCACTGGCCGTTTCCGGCACTGGCGCAGTTTCCTCACTTACGTAGTGCTGAAGAGTTTTACCTTCGACCTGATCTGTATAGCGACAAGTTTCCTCAAGATCGGAAGATTACGCTTTCCCCCGAACTTGCTCAGTGGATCGCCGCACAGGAACGTGAAGGTCACTTGGTGTTTAGGCAAGCGGATAAGAAGCCCGTCGGCTTTTTGGGAGAGCCTGCGGAGAGGAAAGAGACTGCTCCTTCATCACAATCAGTACCTCCTACACCTGAAGAGAAGTAAGCCTCGGCGAATTGAAGCGCGTGCCTGGGAGCGCGACCGTCTCGGTCGCTTTTACGACACACTAAAATCCTGGTCCGCTGGATCGCGTGTGAAGACGTGGATCATTTCGTCCGACCCTTCGGCTTTCGCTTCGTTGGCTTCGGGTGAGGACGAATGTTCTTTTCCGGCAGTACAGGTTGGCTTAACAGGTAGAACTCATGAAGCTTCGTCTGGAGCAGTTTTTTGTCAGGCAACTGGGTTTGGTACTCGGCAATGAGTGTGGGTGAAAGGGAACGGCTGAGAGCGTATTCAACAACTTCATTGTCCTTGGTAGCACACAGCAGCACGCCGATAGACGGGCGCTCATGCGGCTTGCGGCCAGGAGATCCTAACTGTACCTCTTCTGCTGCCCCGATCAATTGGACGGATAGGGCTCCTGATGCGGCAGCGATCGCTCATACCAATAATATTAGTCGTACTGAGAATCCCCTTACCTTTGTGGCCACAGGAAGGGAACCCATCCGGCGTATGCAATTTGGAATCGCCTCCAACGCCTATGTGAATGGCCCTTCTGGGCTGATCCGAACCCCAAGCATAGGAACCAACGTGAAAATTTGGGGAACCGTAACCGATGCAACCACCTCCGGAAATGTCAATCTCATCGATATGGCGCGTGTGATCAAGCGCAGTAATAACAGTCCTATTAGGTTTAAGTTCTGCTGTATAGATAGGGCTGCTCTCCAAGTAGCGGCAGGCGATTCGGGTGCCTTCGTTGCGTACGAGGGCACAGGGAGTAGACATGTGGCTGGTGTGCTGTTTGCTGGCGATGTAGATGTGAATGGTCAACCCGTTGTTGGAGCGTGGTTTACCAAATCATTTGATATTCAAACCGCTTTCATCAACGCTGGCAAGGGATTCCAGTATTATTGGGGAACGGCGTCCGGACAACAACTGCCAGCGAGAACCACATGTGATCCTCCGGGATGCTGATCAAACCATCTACTGGGAGTATATTGCATGTCTGTAGCGAGAGGGACGATGGGACGGCGAGGAGTGTGTCGCCTCGCCGTTAACATTATCGGAATGGGATGGCTGTGCGTCTTCCTCCTTCCTGGAATAGGGAGAACGCAGAATTTCTTTGCAGTGCCGCTGGGGTGCCCGTCAATCTACGATCCAGGACCGGTGGATAAAGTGACCCTTGATGTCGCTAAGAATAAACATATTCCTGGATTTCTGTGCGTGTACGTGCTCAATGGCTTGCGGGAACAGATTCGTGTTGGTCCTCGCCAGGTGCGATTACAGCAGCGTCGAGATGGATCAAAACATCCCCTGCGTTTTCACGATTACACATCTGCAAAACCGCTTATTCCTGGTAGTGGCGCTGTCGTTATTCCCGCTGGCAAGGTAGAGGTCTTACGGTTGCCGCCAGAATTACCCCCTACGCCTGGTATCTACAGAGTGTGTTTCCGCTACTCTGTCTCTGGACAAAAGAAGAAAGTCCCAGAGATATGTTCCCAAGAATTCTCACTCAATACTGGAGAAGACATCCCGCCGCTTCCTGGTTGTCCACCTCTACCAGAGCGGACAACGGTCGGGCAAGCTGCAGTCTATGTGGGCAAGCGGACCGACACACTCGGGCTTGTGTGCGTGCGAGCGATCAATGGGCTCCAGGTCAGTCTCGTGTATGGAT
The DNA here is from genome assembly GCA_043772795.1 of Deltaproteobacteria bacterium. Lineage (GTDB taxonomy): Bacteria > Desulfobacterota > Binatia > Bin18 > Bin18 > VGTJ01. The sequence goes on along the minus strand of JAYVFX010000653.1, from coordinate 662 downwards.
TCAGTGTGCTGTGGCTGCAAAAATGGAATGAGACAACAGAGGAATTTATGAACATCCAGGAGTCGGATTCGCAAGTGAGTACAGTGCTACCAATTGCAACCGAGCTACCAGAAGGAGGAATTATTGAGGAGTATCTTCCCTTTTCGTATCAGCCACTTGCAGCGGGCAGATATCGGGCGAGCTTTCGTTTCCGCATATATGGGCAGAACGTAGATGAAGAGGTGTATTCTGAGGAGTTTTCGGTACCATAAGACAATGAAGGTTGTAAGAGAGGTGAGAATTGAGTCTACAGTTTCGCTTCTTTCCTCTTTGGCTAACTCTACTCGTCTCGTGTAACCTGCAGGTTCATGCCTCCGAACGCACGTGGCACGCTGTTCAAAAGCTATCAGCCCGTGAACGAGAAAATCTCGACCTCAGCACACAGTCCCCGCGTGATCCGCAACGGCCGCATCTCCCGAAAGAAAAGTTTCCCTTCGCTGCTCCATACTCTGCTGAAGAGATAGGGTTACGAGCGATGGAATTCCCGCATACGCCGTTGTGGAATTGTCTCCTTATCGACATGGGTGTGACAGTAACGGCGGATGGTTTTCTTGATCAGCAAGTCGGAATGTCTGCCATTCTCTCTCTTCCCCCACGAGGGTTTCTCGGTCATCTCTACGATA
>JAYVFX010000652.1:0-2866 GCA_043772795.1 Deltaproteobacteria bacterium | reverse complement strand
GAGAACTACGGCCTGATAGCCATCCAGAAACAGGCGAACCACTCTGGTATAAAGGACACCAACCGTTTGTCGGCCCAACTGATGAAGAAAATGTTTCCGCGAAACTACCGGTTCCGATGATTGCAGTGAAACGAATCAAATATAAATACGAAGATCAGCTCTTCAAGATTCCGGGCGTTCATGCTGTTGGGATTGGTGAGTCGGGCATCATCGTGTCAATCACACCAGATCTGCGCGCCAATCGCGTCCAGATTCCTTCTTCTCTTGACGGTATCCCAGTTGTCGTTCAGGAAATGGAGCGGATGAGGCCAGCTTCTCATTTATATACTCTCTATAGACCTGTTCCTATTGGGGCAGGGGTTAATTCCATTCTCACAATAGACGGGGGGGGGTCCGTAGGACCACACGTTTCACGCGATGTCAATGATATAGGAGCATGCTGTTATCTTTACTCGCTTACCGCGGCTCACGTTCTTGACCCCCATCCAGACTATCCTCCTATCTCTGCTACAATCTACCAACCCCCGCGCGAAACAGGGACCTCAGGATCAACCTACGGCTTTTTCGGTTTTAGGTTTCGATTGAGCGCCTGCTATAATACGGAAACTTTTTGTGATGCAAATGGTCCAGTAAACACGACTTGGCTCAAGCCTGACGCGGCTGCGATAGGGCACTACAGCCAAAGCCCAACTGGCATTGACCCTATACCAATGGCATCGCCGTGCAATGGAGCGCAGAAGCCTGTTCGTCGGATGCAGTATGGCGTCGGTTCATTTGTCAGTGGCCCAGTTGGTATCGTCCGGGTTGCAACAACATCAAATTGTTCCAACTGTCTAAAAAATTGGGGGGTTATGAGTCATGGAACTCAGGGCGGTTTGACGGTTAACGTTGAGACAACGACAAACCTCGAATACGGTCCAAACTATTACATTAAGCATGCACCGGTCAATTTCGCGAATGTCTCGGGCCAGGGAGGTGATTCTGGTGGGCTCATAGCTTGGAATCAGACAAAGGATGTTGTGGGTATGCTGATTGCCGTCCCTCTGAGCGGCCCACCTACACCTACAGTATATATGAGGCTTGATTACGTAAAAACGGCATTTTTCAATGCCGGGGTGTCGTTCGACCATTATTGGGGGACCGACCTCATTGCAATTGGGACTCGGCGTCCGAGCAACAGTCAAACCGATCCTCTTTTCCCTGTTCCCTGTAGCAACTGAAAAGAGTTCGGTAAATAAACAACATGGAGAGGGATGGCCCGAGGAATTGTTTTTCGTGGCCAGTCCTCTTTACTTCATCAAAAAGGTGAAAATTGAACAAGCAGCCAAGACAATATCTCAGAATAACTCAGGGGATAGTCGCCATATTCTTTCTCACGATTGCGATTGATGGTCGAAGTGAAACAACGGGATCACCCACGTGCTCATTTGCGGCAAAGCAAGGACTCGACAAGCAGGTATCCGTCTTGGTGAGCAAAACCGTAGAGCGCCCGGCATTGCTCTGTGCCCGGGTAGTGAACGGACAGGAAAATATTACTATTACCTATGGGTTAGGGGCTGTTCGCTTAGAACGACTCTGGTGTGGCATAGTCTGGTCTTCTTCGTTACATCTCAAAGATTTCTTTTGGCGTGGGCAAAGGCCCTTTGTCCCGGCCATAGGATTTTGGTTAAAGCCAGGGGGAACGCGCGACCTTCCTGTTTGGACCGAGGATGAAAGTGTACCACAGGGGCGTTATCGGGTGCGCTTCGGTTTCCGTGGGTTACCGGACGAAAAGCAACAGCAGTACGTATACTCGGAGGCGGTTTCGCTTCCGTGAGCACCCGAAGTTAGAGAGAGGAGTAGAATCTGCTCTTGCAATTTCGTTTTTTTGCGCTCAGTCTCGCTCTTACTCTCTTGTTTCATCTGCCTGCTCATGCCTCGGAGCGCACGTGGCACTCTGTTCAAGAGCTTTCATCCCCAGAACGAAAAAATCTCGATCTCAGCACGCAGGCCCCACGTGATCCGCAACACTCGCACCTCCCCGCAGAAGAGATGGGCCTACGAGCGATGGAATTCCCGCATACACCGCTGTGGAACTGTCTCCTCATTGACATCGGTGTGACAGTAACAGCGGAGGGTTTTCTTGATCAGCAAGTTGGAACGTCCGCCATTCTTTCTCTTTCTCAATCTGGTTCTCCTGGCCAGGAGGCGTTTCGTTGGATTTCACAGTCAGTGAATTCACAGAATCCAGAGAACACAGCCATCGTCCAGATCGGATACCAAACAGGGAAGAACACTAACGTTGCACTGACCACCTTCTTTCCACGACCGGGATTACCACCACTGCGCGCGTCGATCTCACGGGGTGAACGCTTGCCACGGGGAATCGGTACGATTGATGATGTCGTAGGCCGCAACGCCAGGGACTTTGCCTGGCGTATTCTTGGAAATGATATTCTGGACCGGACGATTCGCTTTCCTGCGACCCAAAAGCAGCTTGTCGTGCCGGATACCGTAGGGAGAGCAGTCGCAATTTCACCACAGACAGTGAAGATGATGGGAGAGAAGTATCCAGGCTACACCGCTACCGGTGCCGTGCCGTGTTATGTCGTCGAAGCCGTGCCGCATCCAGAGTCGTTGCCGAATTACTATCTCAGCAAGCTAATTTACTGGCTTGATCAACGGTCATTCTTCCCGCTGCGCATTGAGCAGTATGATCGGGCGGGAAAGTTAACGTTTGTCACCGTGCGTACGGCCGCTCATGCTAATCCCAAACTGAAGGATCACGGGTACGCCGGGTTCCTTGAACTGTCGTGGGACCTGCCGCGAGACATGATGACGTCGAGCATTCATACTGTCATTCCCAAAGACTGGTCAGCGGAGGAAC
>JAYVFX010000651.1:0-7070 GCA_043772795.1 Deltaproteobacteria bacterium | reverse complement strand
CTGCATAACAGCAAGAGCATTCCGTCAGAAGTTCGAGAGCGCGCCCGGAGCGAAGGCTGGGAAGTAACGCTACCCAGTGAAGCAGAGTGGGAGCGCGCCACGCGAGGAACCGATGGACGCATCTATCCGTGGGGTAACACATGGGAAGATGGATGTGCCAACACGCGCGAATCGGGAATAGGCAAGCCGAGTGCAGTGGGTTGTTTTCCGCAGGATAGATCGTCGGATGGATGTTTTGACCTGGTGGGAAACGTCTGGGAGTGGACGCGAAGTCTATATGCTGACTACCCGTATCCTGACGGCGAAAAAGAGCGAGCTGCGCGAGAAGATCTCGACGCTCCAGATGATGAAGCTCGCGTGCTGCGCGGCGGTGGCTACTGGGACGATCAGTGGAGCGCTCGCTGCGCCGTCCGCTGGTTCGACCCGTACCTCCGCTTCGACGACCACGGTTTTCGTCTTGGTCTGCGTCCATGTTCTTCCTCTGATCTCTGAATCTCTGGACTCTGTTCCTCTGAACTCTGAAACTCTGAAAACTAAAATGCCTGCGGAGCAGGCATGGTGGGCAAAAAATAGAGGCCACGGTTTGTTTTTGTACGATGCGCCGTTTTGGGGTTCCCGCGCCGCTTAGGGCGGTTCGAGAAGATAGAACTCATAGTTGGGTGGTTTACGTTGAACGAGAGCGTGAGACGAGGCCATGAAAGGGAGGAGCGTATGACAATCCGCGATGCAACAGAGGCTGACCTCCCCGCAATTGTAGAAATCTATAATGCGGCGATTCCAAGCCGTAGAGCCACAGCGGATACAGAGCCAGTCTCTATTGAGAGCCGAAGTGGCTGGTTCCGTGAACACCATCCGGACCACCGTCCGCTGTGGTGGCAGTTGATAACGGAACGGTTATAGGGTGGCTCAGTTTTCAATCGTTCTACGGACGTCCAGCCTATCAGGCTACTGCGGAACTGAGCGTGTACGTGTCCCCCAGTAAGCATCGCAGGGGTATGGGCTACGCCTTGGTAGCAAAAGCAATCGAATACGCTCCTCGGTTGGGCTTGAAAACACTGCTCGGTTTCATCTTCGGCCACAACGACGCGAGTTTGCGATTGTTCGAGGGGTTCGGCTTTCAACGTTGGGCGTTGTTGCCGGGAGTGGCTGAACTTGATGGGACAGCGCGAGACTTGGTCATTGTCGGACGTCGACTTGTTCCGTGAAATGAAGGTCGTCGCCAGCAGGTGAAAAGTCTTGCAACTCTAGAGGGACAGAGTATGCTCCCAGCAGAATGGCTCAGCTATAAGCAGTCTTCGATTTTAGGTAGGAAGGAAAAGTAAAAATCCGACTCCGTAAATAAGCATAAACAGTGATCATATGAAGAGACCAAGGTAGAGTTTCCTGGCGCGGCGTAGCTATTCAGTTCAGCAAAAAAGGAGGGTTTATGGCACAAACTGTTGTCTTCAAGAATGCAAGACTCATTGACGGAATTGCGGATCAACCTCGGGGAACGGCCAGATTGGGATATCCATCCAGGATTTTTCGAACCCACGGCTGCAACCAAAGTGTTAGAGAAGCATCAAGAAGTGACACGCATGTTACACAACGCCGGCGGACTTATTGTTGGTGGGACAGACTGCGGGGCGTTGCCATATCCACCGCCAGGGTTTGCGCTGCTGCGGGAAGTTGAGTTGCTGAGTGAGTCTGTTGGGGCGATGGCCGCGCTCAAATCAGTAACCTCTACGGCAGCGCGTTACATCCGACGAGCTGATGACATCGGGAGTATTGCTGCTGGTCGGTATGCAGATTTTCTGGTTGTCGATGGCGACCCGCTCCGCGATGTCCGTGAGCTACGGAAAATGACGACAGTCTATCGCGGCGGTGTGGCGTACGATCCGCAAGCACTGCTCGCACGCGTGCCGCAGGTGAATACTGCCATAGTGTCATAGGTTGAAATCGATAGGGTGTAGCATTCATTATGCGCGTCGGGCATAGGGTTCCTTCTCCCTCCAGGGAGAAGGTCAGGATGAGGGGAAAAAAGAATGGTGTTTTTTGTTGGGTCCCCTCACCCTAGCCCTCTCCCAGTGGGAGAGGGAATTGCTGCTCAGCAATCAGCTATTGCCCTCCTCAATTCTTAAAGCGACAAAACAATCTCTCTTCGGCAAATACTCTATCCCCTCACTCCGCATCGCAGACTGCATGGACACTCACCATAAAGCTGTGCAACAGTGAGGAGGTCGCCATATCTCCGCGATGGAAAATCCCGTGGGCCACGTAGTGACCGTCCGCCAGCTTCAGCACCGTAATGGTTTCCTCTTCGGGGTTGACGATCCAATACTCGGGGATGCGAGCCTCAGCGTATTCGGTCCGTTTGATGCTCGTGTCGCGTTCCATGTGGTCGGGGCTGACGATTTCCACTACCAGATCAGCACCAAGCCAGAACGCATTCTGATTGCGGGGATCGTTCACATCAAGGAGTAAGACTAAATCCGGCTCACGGAAGCGACCTGCTGAGATACGAATACGTAACGGTGCGTAAAAGACCGTGCCGCCGCGAGGCTGCACGAAAGCCAGGAAAGCAAGAAAGAGGAAACGCGAGATTGCCTGGTGTTTCCGCGTCGGTATTGGCAGCACCTCTACGTAGCCGTCGGTGAACTCAATGAAATGGTTCGTCTGATTCGTGAGACAAAGATACTGTTCCTCGGTCCACAGCCCTTGGAGTGGTAACAGGTCGATCTCCAGCCCTTCGGCCTGCCACACGAGTTTACCTTCTGTGATTCGCATATCTACAGGCATGAGATCGCTTCCCTGTTATGTCGCTTGATCACAACGGTAATGTACGCTACCAGCCAGGCGGCGGCGAGTCCAGAATGCATAAAATTTCCTGGTAACGAAGAGGTCTGCGGAGACGCCCCGCCGGGGTGTCTCCACGTGGCCTGCTACAGCGCAGCGGCTCGTGCTTCGTTGCCAATGAGCTTGGCGACGATCGAGTCGATAACTGTATCTGCGCGTGACCACACTTCTTCTTTGGTCAACGGCACAATGGGATGAGGAACAGTAATGACTTCGTAGGATGGGATCCCCAGATTCTTGCATTGTAAACGGGCTGCAGCGACAAACTCGGTCGTAGAGATATTGGCGGTCGGAATGCCGTTTTCTTCAAAGTAGGCGACATCGTGCGAACTGCACGATATGCACGATCCTCACGAGCTAACCGCTTCGACGACGCCGTGACAGCGTGACAAAATATCCTTTCTCACTTCTGGTTTGGCCATGCGGGTTGGTGACGGTTTTGCGTGGCGTACGACTTCAGCCACACCGAAGCGATCTTTGAGTACCATTTCAACGCGGTCGAGAAAAATTTTACTATTAGGAAAGCCGATATCCACTAGAGCGATAGTTTTTCCACCCAGGCTGGATAGGCGTGGTGCGAGGGCTTTCTCTGCCTTGCCACCATAACCAATCGGGTTGAGCATCTCTTCTGCCATAGACGTTCCTCCTTTGTTGCAAAGCCGATGTTTAATCTATGTTAATCTTTTTCGTCACTGGTGTGCTACCAAGCTCATCAGCTACCCATCCAGGAATGGCTGCTGAGAAGCGCCCGGCGGTTCCACCAGCGACAACAACAAAAATCGACTCCGGCGAGCGAAACTTACGAACGCGGTCTCCAACTACGAAGCCCTTGTTGCCTCCCATGCTCAGCAGCGCCGAGCCAAACCCTTCGCCACCTTCTTTACCGGGTTTGAGCTCATCGAGAGAAAGGGTGATGTTATCATAAAGAAACTGCCGTACGTCTTTTTGTGATAATCCATCTGCTGCGATCGTGTGTGCATGTTCCGGACTCAACACCAAAATCGTATCGCCGAAGAGCGGATAGTTTTTGTAGTTCCAGAGCCCGCCGCCCATCGTACGACCGATGGACCACAATAATTGCTCAGCGCTGCGACTCTGAAAGTCACTAATTTGCTGTGGTGAACCACCAGCAAAAAGAGTGATCGCGGAGTCGTCCGCACTGAAGCCGCGCTCAGTATGAAATGGTTCCCACGGTGATTCTTCTTCATTCTCGGCGATGACAGCGGTGTATTGCCCAGGATGACCCAGCGTCGCTTTGGTTAGCTCGTGTGGCCGTGCCCCGCCAATGTTCATAATCACCAGGCGCAAAGCACGACCAATTGTGGCATTGGCGCGAAAACCGTGGCCTAGAGCGTTGTGGCCTCCATTGAGCCCAATCGTCAGTCGTACTGGGCCATTGATTATCGCCCACGGTGCCGCCGAGAACAGCGTCACGTTCATGCCATGGGCGCACATTTGCTCGTCACACAGTCCTTCCACTCCGGCGAGAACAACAGGCAGGTATTCTGGTTTGCATCCCGCCATGACGGCGTTAATGGCGACTTTCTCAACTGTGGCTTCACCGTACTGCGGGCCGATCGTACCAATCAGCTCATCGCGCCCGCGATCGGGTGCGCCTGTCAACATACGTTCGACACGGTCTCGTGTCGGCGGAACAACCGGGAGCCCGTCTGTCACTCCTTGTTCGTAGAGTTGCTCGATCAGATCATCAGCAGGATTGAAATGCGTTGTTGCAGCAGCGGTTGCCATAGACGTCCCCTCCGTCGCTGATCACTCTAGGACGCTGAGCTGGGAATTGCAAGGATTGGTGAAGCTGTTAAGAGCATCGGAATCGGCAGGTTGCGCCTGCCCTACGAACTCTCCTGTGCCACATAATAGAACTTCCCTGGATTTCATCCGGGCTACGGAACTCTCTACTTACTCTCCGCTAGTAGTGCCCGTAAGCGTGCAATCTCCGTTTCTGCAGCCGCGGCGCGCTGCTCAGCCATCTCAGCGTGCTGTTCAGCAACCTGGAGCTTCTCCTCTTTGGTAGGCAACAACTCCCCTGCTCGTGTCGCCCAGCGTAACCACGTCGTTTCGACACCTTCATACACGCCGTGCCACCGGACCAATACAAGGTCTAGACAGCGACTCGATAACCGACCTTGGCTATCAGGAGGGATCGGAAGGTATACGCCGTGTTGCAAACCAAACCCGGCAAAATCATCGGGCGTAAAAGGATCGAACCAAAAATATTCGGCGACCTTGAGTTGGTTTTGATAGATCAACTTCTTTTCGGTTTTATCGGCTGCTGCAGTACTCTCCGAAAGTAACTCAATGATGACATCGGGTCCTTTGCCTTCCTCCCACACCACCCAGCTCTTCCGCTCTCCCTTGGGCACTCCAAGAACAGCGAAGAAGTCCGGCCCGCGGAAATCCTGATGACGTACCTGCGCCAGGCTAAAGTACAGGAACATATTGCCACCGGCGTAGCCGTCTGAGCGTTGATCCAGCCAGGGTTGGAAGGTTTCGAGGAGCAGAAACATTTGCTGGCGGTGACGGGCGCTTTCCATCGGTTCTCCATCGTCACAGGGAAGCTCGTCCTGGGTGGGAGGTAGCGTGATACCAACAGGTTCGATCTGAAGGTTCTCTTGCATGGATCTTATCCCTCAAATGTGGTACTTCGGAGTCTAGGCGTTGGGTACAGCCTTGTCGAGCGTGCGACTTTTCTCATGCGCTACGACATGAATGCCAAAATAACAACCAGACCCCAGTTCCACGGCTACAGTGAAAAAGGGGGAAAAGGTGAAAAGGGTAAACGACGAAAAGGGAGACGGCGACACGCACTGCTCCGCCATTTCGCCATTTTCCCTTTCCCTCTTAGTATTGCACCACCGCCCGAATCGACTTGCCCGCATGCATCAAATCAAAACCTTCGTTGATGCGCTCAAGCGGCAGAACATGGGTAATCAGATCGTCGATGTTGATCTTCTTGTCCATGTACCAATCGACGATCTTCGGAACATCGGTACGTCCGCGAGCCCCACCGAACGCGGTTCCTTTCCACACACGCCCAGTCACTAACTGGAATGGCCGCGTAGATATTTCTTGGCCGGCACCGGCGACGCCGATAATCACACTGACCCCCCAGCCACGATGGCAACATTCAAGCGCTTGGCGCATCAATTGTACATTGCCGACGCACTCGAAACTGTAGTCTGCCCCACCTTTGGTGAGATCGACAAGATACGGGACGAGATCTCCTTGAACTTCTTTCGGATTCACGAAATGTGTCATGCCGAATTTTTCCGCCAGCGTTTTTCGATTCGGATTGATGTCCACACCGACGATCATATTTGCACCGGCCATGCGTGCCCCTTGGATCACGTTGAGACCGATACCACCGAGACCGAACACGACGACATTTGCTCCTGGTTCTACCTTGGCCGTATTGATCACCGCACCAATACCAGTAGTGACGCCGCAGCCGATGTAACAGACCTTATCGAATGGTGCGTCTTCACGAATCTTCGCGACGGCAATCTCGGGTAGTACAGTAAAGTTGGAAAAGGTTGAACAGCCCATGTAGTGATAGACGGTGTCCTTGCCAAGCGAAAAGCGGCTGGTGCCGTCAGGCATCACGCCTTTGCCTTGGGTCGCACGGATCGCCGTGCACAAGTTGGTCTTGCGGCTGAGGCAAGATTTACACTGCCGACACTCTGGCGTATACAAGGGAATGACATGGTCGCCTTTTTGTACACTCGTTACTCCTGGACCAACATCAACGACAATGCCTGCACCTTCGTGACCCAGAATCGCGGGAAAGATTCCTTCGGGATCACCGCCAGAGAGGGTAAATTCATCAGTGTGACAAATGCCCGTGGCTTTTATCTCGACCAGCACTTCACCAGCTTTCGGACCTTCGAGCTTTACCGTCTCTATCGTGAGTGGCGCGCCCGCTTTATGCGCCACGGCTGCACGTACATCCATTGTGTACCTCCAAGAAAAGTTTTGTTGAACTGTGGAGTTCGCTTCTCCCTTTTAGCGTAGTATTCCGATTGAGACGTTCGCGGTCTACCTCCCCATCCTTCATTCGGGAAGGTTTTATCTGAACTACGATTGCTTTGCTGGGTTACGGTGTGTTTGACTGATTTGCCTAGGAACACTGGCTGTTAAAACTCTAGCTGTAGTCCGCCATGGGCGAGCAGTGGAGTCCCAAGCTTGAAGATACCACCACCGCGATCAACGATATAATC
>JAYVFX010000650.1:0-6363 GCA_043772795.1 Deltaproteobacteria bacterium | reverse complement strand
AAATCGTCGATACTGGAAAACTTGAGATCCACGCTTTGCGGTCCTTTCCCGGCGAGTGGCTGCGCGAAGCGTAGAGAAAGATACGGCCCAATCTCCGCCATCACCTTGTCGAATGTTTCCTCGGTGATGTCGATGAATCGTCGCTTCGCGAGGGTCACCGCTGGCTTCTCTGGATTGGGATCGCCGGATAGGGCCGACAGAATCGCAAGCTTAAAGGGCAGTTGTTTCTGTGGTGGCGAATCGTTGATAAATAACTCCAAGAAAATCTCCACCCGTTCAGGGGGGAGCTGGCGTTGGATGCTTCTCTTCATATCGGGTTCTCCTCTCTCATAGTGATGGTTATTCTTCGGTCGTTCCTTTCAACCCAAGTCGATCTTGCGAATCGGCGAGCGCAGCCTCGTCTCTGACGATCTCCGGTAGTAATTGAGCGAACGGCAGGTGCAGCCAGCGCCAGGCGCGGTCGAGCAGACAGTTCGCCGGATTCTGTGGTTCGGCCTGGTGGAAGTACGCGGTCACCGCTCGCAGATACTGTAGCGCCTGCGGACGATCGTGCGGCTGAGCGAACGTCTGAGTGTTATGTCCAGTTTGTGTGTGATCGAACGGTTGAACCACTTGAGTTGTTTCTGCCTCAGTCGAAGGCAATATTACCGGTGGGTCAGGCTCTTGATCGTGCTTGTTCTTGATGATCATGCCGACAAGCTGGATCACTTCGTCGATCGCTTCACGAAGCTCACGAAGACTTGGCATGTGACTAACAAACTTTTCGCTGACAACTTTCGCAAGTTCTTCGTACGCAGCGCGGCTGTACTCCAACTGAGACAAGAGTGTTTCAAAGTGAATGCGTGGTGTCGCGGCAGCAGCCTGCTCGAATTGTTCTGCAGTTGGCCAACGGCTTGACGACTCCGCTATCTCTCCATTTATCTGCGCGCCAGGATGCGCTCGCTGTAACTCGCGCCAGTGAAGCCACGAATACACAGGTTCACACGTCAGCGGTGCTCGGCGGATAGCCGACGCTACATCCTCACTAAAGTTCTCCAGTACATCAGTCCGTTCCTGATACTCTCCGTCCTCTGCATGTGGATGTAGTATGTCCCAAAAGCGGAGCAGCAGTTGGGCTGGTAATTCGATGGCTGCCTGGAGGCCGACGATCCCGTAACGTTTGAGTCAGGCTTCGCCGAGCCAAGCCGCAATTTGGAGATCCTTAGTCTCAGTGACGAGTACGTCGGTTACCAACGTTTCTACAAGCTCCCAGTCCGCGACCTTGCGAGGGTGAGTCCATTTCCCCTGTGGCAAATCCAGTTCCTCGCGCCGGACTTCAGAGATCGCGTCATAACGTGCGGTGTACCTCAGCGACTCACCCGCTGGTCGGGTTGCAGAAATCGGCAACAGAAATCTGTCTATGGTTAGGTCTCTTGCTGTTGTTTGCATGTGCAGTCCTTTGTGACGTTGCACTCAGTACAGGAGCAACCCGCACGACATTTTCTTGCAGCATCTCAACGCGGGTGAATCGCAAGAAAATTGCCCAGCGGCTCCTCCTTTCCACAGCAGAAGGAGGACAGAAGTATGAAAACTCTTCTTGCTCTCAGTTGTCTGTCTTTGTTGAGCGGCTGTGGTGTCACAACGAACAACCAATCATTGCCACAACCCCATGCGTGGACGGCGACGTATGATGCCGCCACCACAACAGGCCGCCAGGCCGATTCTTCCTGGATCGATATGTACGGCTGGTAAACGGGATAACGGTCACTAGCAAGAAAAAGCCTCACGCAGTGCTCCTAAAGGAACAACAACAAGAGGTGCACGAAGGCACCAACCCATAAGAAAGGGGAAGAGTCATGAAGAAGGTAGTTGCAACGTTGAGTCTTGTCGCACTGGTGAGTGGATGCGCGGGAGGCCCAATGACGATGCGAGAGAAAGGCGCTCTGGCTGGCGGCGCGCTTGGAGCTGCGGCTGGGGCTGTCATAGGAGGTCGTGATCATGGTGCGATTGGAACGCTTATTGGTACCGCTATTGGAGCCTTGGGTGGAACGCTTATTGGCGATGGTATTCAAGGTGCGGGTGGATCGACGGCGCGACAACCGCCTCCGATGCCTGCACCTCCAGTGAGACCTGATCCAGATGCTATGCCTCCCCCTCGGCCTACAGGGCGCGTGGCAACAGGTGAGGTCTACTAGGGCGGTCTGAGCCGTCGATACAATCATCGGACCACTCAGTACCAGCACACTCGTAACACCAATCTGACGGTACCGTGTCACAGAGTGTGTAGCACAATGTCGGGCATGGCCTCATGGCCCCGCAGAACACGAGTACTCCGATACTTGAAGAGGAGGACGAGGATATGTTTCGCCTACTGATTCCTGTGTACAGTAGAATTGATGTAACGCGCTATAGTGTACGACTTGTTCTTCTGGTTGTGATGCTGGTACTGGCAGTCACAAGGAGTGTTGAAGCAGGTCAGGTAACGACTAACGACCCGGATACAACCGCGCAGTCACTCGATCTAGAGACACTGAAGTCTCGTCTCCGTACAACGCCCGCGCTCAGCTTGACCGAAAAGCTCGCGCTTAAACAAGAAGTTGGTCAACTGCTCGATCAGTTGCGCCTCTATCACAGTGGACGCAGTGCTATCTCGCTGGAAGCGCTGCACAGACAATTTGATCAGCTCGTCAGCGGCCTGGTGTCAGTGTTACACATAGGCGACCCCGCACTCTGCCAGGATATCTTGCAGGCACAAGAGGCCATCTGGGGCGTCTTGCGCGACCCGTTACAGTTTGCCCGGCTCTAACGACAACTAGAAAAGAAAGAACTGTGAGGTACATATGACAGGTCCAATCTATTGGCATAGCGGTATGCTCCTGACGCCCTATCTGCTGCAGCAGCATGATAGGTATCGTGAACTCCAGCTTCAGTGGCTCTTGCAGCTATATGCTCCATATTACTGGGGAGTGAAAACTCTCATAATCAATGAGCTTGCCCTGCAGTCCTTCCGTTTCGAGATCGAACGCTGTGAAGTGGTCACCCGTGAAGGAACCGTTCTCCGTTTTGGTATGGATACCCAGAGCAACGCCACCATTGAACCGTACACATTCGAGCAAGATCTCGACCCCAACGGGCACCCGCTATCAGTATACCTGGCGGTGCGACGGCTTCATGCTGAGGAATGTAACGTGCGTACACCAATTGGCACACAACGGAGAAACGATAATAGCAACCCCCGTCGCTACGTGATCACTGACAACGAATGTCGCGACCTCTACAGCGAAGGCGAACACACCGGTGTGGTCCGGCGCCTTGCGTACAACGTGCAGATCGTCTTCGGAGACCATACGATGGAGACAAGCGATGCGGAGGTACTCAAGGTTGGCGAACTTATCCGGGTGTCGGATGGAAAAGGCGCAACCTTGTCGCCGTCTTATTTCCCGCCAAGTTTGACGATCCAATCGTCACCTATACTCCTCACCCTGGTCAAACAGGCGCGGGATCTGCTGACCGCCAAGGGCCGGGAACTGACTTTCAGCGGACGGACCGGGGGCAACGGTATAGTCGCATTACGTACGCTCGATCTCCGCGATCATCTCATCGCACAGACAGTGAATCGTTATGTCCCGATTCTACATGATGTCGTTGAGAAGGGTGTCCTCCCACCCGCAGATGTTTATACCCTCCTACGGCAAATCGTTGGCGAGTTGGCGACATTCTCAGAGCACATCTCGTCATTGGGCGAACGTACCGAGGAAGAAGGGTTGCCACCGTATCAGCATGACAATGCCTGGCCCTGTTTCGCCAGAGCCATAGGCTTGATCAAGATCCTCTTGGGCGAACTGACGAGCAGTCCGCCTGGTGAAGTTGTACTCACTGCTGACGAAGACTACTTCGGTGCGGCCTTTATTCCGCCGCAGTTCGCGATGGGAAAGAACCTCTATTTCGTTGCCCTGCGGACGGAACTGTCTCCTGATCAGCTCAGTACCCACATACAAGATAAGTGGAAGCTTGCTTCACGGGAAGCAATGCCAGAGATCAGGCGATACAATCTTCGTGGCGTCCCACTGACGCCGTTACTCGCACTCCCCGACGAGTTACGCCGCCGCGCCCACTATCGCTACCTCGCGGTCGATTCCCACTCCGAGCTCTGGCGTCAGATTGAAACGCAACGCGATGTCAACGCGTATTTCCCCGGACTGCCGCGCGATACCGATGTTCGACTGATCGCCGTTCCGGCTCCACAGGAGTTGTTATGACGATATGTGACCTCTTATCCCCCGTGCTCTCTTATGTGCTGCTACTGACCAAAACTCCCGACACACGCCGGCAGTCGGGGCTCACGATCCGCGATCACTGTCTGGCCCTGCTGAAACAACAGCGCGCTATGGCCGTATCACAGCGTGTGTCGATGCGCGACTACGACGATGCCGAGTTTGCCGTCGTCGCGTGGATTGACGAAACAGTCATGCGAGCCGCCCATCGTGATAGCAACAACGATTGGCTTGTGCAGTGGCAACGACACTCTCTGCAAAAGGAGCTGTTTGATACCGAGTGCGCTGGTGAAGATTTCTACAAAAAGCTTGCGAACCTTCGCCCGGAGCAATCTGCCGTCCGTGAACTCTATTACTTCTGCCTGCGGTTGGGTTTCCGTGGACAGTATAAAGAGCAAAGCCAGGAAGCGCAGTTTGCTCAAGTCTGTCGTCGCTATGCCCAACAGCTTCCCGTGCCGCTCCCGGAGTGGGAGGGGATCGAACAAACGGCAGAGCATCTGACGTCACAGCCGTATCGGGCCGTACCGCGCCCGCTGCCGCGGCATGATTGGTTTCTCTGGGGCGGTGTTTTTGTGTCTATTGTGTTGCTGATCGCTGGCCACGCGTGGCTACGAGATAGTCTCTAACCGTGATGAATGCTCGGAAAAAGGGGAGCAACGATGGCGATTGTCGAAACATTGACGACTTGGCGGAACGCGCTCGTTCCTACTGAATCCCGTACTGGAAGTACTACCCCACAGAAGGCTAACGATCTTGTGAATCGGTTCCTGCGCGCGACTGAAGCAAAGCAAAAGCTCGATCGCAAGAACGGCAGACATGCACGGGCGTCGGCTTTACCGCACTATCTTCTCTTGGGTGAAAGTGGGAGCGGGAAGACTGCGGCCATCCAGGCTGCGGGCGGCTTTTCCAGCCTTATTCCTCTGGCGACAACCAGTGAGAAGACGCAGAACTGTGACTGGTGGATTTCCGCACACGCAGTGCTGCTCGACACCACTGGACGCTATGCGACACCGAGTGATGCCGAACAGGATCATGGCGAGTGGTATACCCTTCTACAGTTACTCCGCACGTATCGTCGTCGCATTCCCTTGCAGGGTATTGTAGTGGTGATTCCAGTCGATCACCTGGTCACCAGTTCAGAGCAGACGCTGCGGGCCTATGCCCATGGACTCCGCCTCCGGCTTGATGAAGCGGTGCGAACGCTTGGCTGCGATGTGCCCGTGTACATCGTCGTTAGCAAGTGTGACCTCTTGGAAGGGTTTCGGACCTTTGTCTCGCAACTGCCCGACTCGCGCGCGGGTGAAGCCTTTGGCTATCTGGTAGATCCACTTGCGTATGGTTCCGCCCAACGCGGGGAGCCGCTGGCCCAACAGTTGGCTGCTGGAGTTGCCTCAGTAACAGAGCAGTTGCGCTCGGTGAGGCTGTCCATGCTCTCACAGGATACGGAGAACGAGGTTCACTCGTCCCTGTTCTGTTTTGTTGAAGAGTTTGTAGCGCTGCAACAACGCTTGGCCATGTTTCTCCATGCGTTGACTACGGACGATGTCCGTTATCACCAGCCGTTCTTACGTGGACTTTTCTTCACCAGTGCTGCTCAGCGGGGGGCAGAGCATTCCCTGCTACGGCGGCAGTTTGGACTTCCCGAGAACCGTTCAGTCGACGACGAGTCCCCCCACGATGAACAGAGTGCCGCGTGGTTTCTGCGTGACCTCTTTACGGTGATTCTGCCGTGTGACCGGCACCTGGCGACGCCGACCAAAGCAGCACAACGGCGCCGCCGTCTCTGGCAAACGCTCGGACTCAGCATCGCGGTTATTCTCGGTCTTTTGCTTCCTGTTCTGTACGTCTGGGCGTTTCCGCCACCTGGGCAGTTGTTGGTACGGGTGCACGATGCAGGGGCGACTGTAATCGTAGCGAATCAAACTTATGGGCATGTGACTACAGATGAGCCGTTTCTCGTCACGAGGCTGTCACCAGGCTCGTACGAACTAATAGCGACACTCGATGGGCATAAAGAAGAGCGGCGAACCGTAACAGTGACGTCGGGCCAGGAGACCGTAGTCGATGTTGACCTGACACCACTCACAGGAAGTGCTCAGATACAGGTGTC
>JAYVFX010000649.1:0-2540 GCA_043772795.1 Deltaproteobacteria bacterium | reverse complement strand
AATCTTCTTGTCGTTCGATTTAGCGCTCTGACTTGACAAGAGCTGGCGATCTCCGTATGAGAACGACTCGTTATTCCGGTTCGGTTCCGCCATTGGCGGATGAAAAGGGAAGGGGGTGTAACTCCCCCGCTGCCCCGCAACTGTGAACGGGGGACGAACGCCGCAAACGCCACTGGATAGTCCGGGAAGGCGCGGCTAGTAGGATGATCCCGCAGCCAGGAGACCTGCCTTACCGGCCATAGCCAGAATGCCTTCCGCGGGGAAGGTCTGAGCGCCAGTGGTCGAGTATTGCCGCGCCCCGATTTTCTCCGTGAAGATTGGGGTTTTTTATGCGAGCCGTTCTTCCTGTTGTTGTTTCTTTCGTGTGGTTATTCAGTGGTCCATCGTTCCTTCTAGCACAATCTCCACCTCCCACTCTTCCCTCTGCCCAACCACAAACGACGCACCTGAGTCCGGTTGTGGTGACTGCGACACGGACAGAGGTTCCACTCGCCGAAACCTCTGCCTCGGTGACAGTGGTCACGCAAGAGGAGATTCAGCAACAGCAAGCCTCGACCGTCGTTGAAGCGCTTCGTCTCGTGCCTGGGCTCGATGTAGTACAGGACGGTTCACGTGGGACGGTCGCTGACGTCCTTATCCGTGGCGGGACATCAAATCATACTCTCGTGCTTATCGACGGTGTAGAGGTGAATAGTGTCACGTTGGGGTCGTTCGACTTTAGCAATCTGACGACCGAGAACATTGATCGCATCGAAGTCCTCCGTGGTGGTGGAGGAACACTCTATGGCTCACACGCTATTGGTGGTGTGATCAACATCATCACGAAGAAGGGCGAGGGTGCACCGACTATCACGATCTCCGCAGAGGGCGGCAAAGGTGCGACGCATCGGGAAACCCTCTCGTTCTCTGGCTCGCATGGGATTGTTGGTGTGTCTGGCTCGCTGGCTTCCGTGGATACTGATGGATTTCATCGATTCAATGACGGATATCGAAATTTCTCGACGAACCTGCGCGCTGATCTCGATCTGCTGCCGCGCGGCGCGTTTCGCAACTTCTTCCGTTACACCGACGCAAAGATCGGCTTATTCAACAATAAGAACTATCTTAGTGTTCCAGACCCGAACGCTCGACAACTGACGAACTCGGTGTTCTGGAAAGGGGAGTGGGAACATACTCCATTTGATGCCTTCAACTACCGAGTTGCGGGCTCATACGTACGGGATAATCAGCGCTTCTTTGATGAACCGGATCAGTTTGACAGCTTTGGTTCGGGGATCTCGCGTATTCCAATCGAAATATTGACTGGCGAGTTTCAGGGAAATCTCTCCTGGCGAAATTTGAGTGTCATCACTTTTGGTTTTGAGTTTGAAGAAAAGTCCGCGAGGTTTCTGTCAAATTTTGGTGGACTACGGTCGGATTACAACACAAGCCGCCACAATTTCGCGTATTACCTCCAAGAACAATTACGCTTGCTCAACGAACGATTGTTTATCACTGGTGGTTTCCGGATTGATGATAACGAAGACTTTGGTACCCATATCACTCCAGCAGGATCGGTTGCCTATATCTTTCCGCAAACCGGAACGAAGCTCAAAGGTGGATTCTCCGGCGGGTTTCGTGCGCCGAACTTCAATGAGCTCTTTTATCCCCTCGTTCCGCCACAGATAGTTAGCTTTGGTAATCCCAACCTCAAGCCCGAAATCAGCAGCGAATGGAACGCTGGTTTTGAGCAGACCCTGTGGGAACAACGGTTGTCGTTAGAGGCGGTCTACTTCAATCGTCGGGTGAAAGGATTGATCGAGGGGGTGCTGGTTGATTTACCGACCTTCAGTTTCCAGGCGCAAAATAAAGGCCGAGTCGATATCCAAGGGGTGGAAGTAATTCCAGTACTGCGAGTACTTCCCGGACTCACATTAAGTGGGAACTTTACTTTCCTTGATTTCGATACGAAGGATGGAAAATTGTTACGCCGCCCAACGAAGCATGGCTCGGTCAGCGTCAATTATGAACGTCGAGGATTGTCTTGGAGTGATGATCTTCTGAATCTGCACTTGAATGTGAATGTGGTTGGCGAACGTGATGACGTTGATCCGGTTCGTGGGACACGTAAGAACCCGATGTTCGCACGTACTAATTTCGCCGCTTCATACTCGTTTGCTCCGAGTTTCTTCGCTGGGGCGCGACTGAGTGTGTATACAAGAATAGAGAATCTGTTCGATCGGAATTACCAAGAAATACTTGGGTTCCGTTCGCCGCCGTTGAATTACCTTTTGGGTGTCAAGGTTACCTTTTAAATACGATGAGACAAAATCTTCCTTTTGCTGAACATGAGACCAGGAAAGGTAAAATGGGAATCTTGTGTTCTGATGACCTGGCTATACCAGGCCTCTCTTGGTGCGAAGCTTTACTGTGCGCGCTCCTGGCAGAAGGGGAGGTTGCATTGGCCTTATCCAACCATCGGCTGACCGCTGAGGTCCGTGGGCACGGACATCTGATCATCCATGAGCAGTGGCTCACTATTGAGATGGACAACTACGTCG
>JAYVFX010000648.1:0-1685 GCA_043772795.1 Deltaproteobacteria bacterium | reverse complement strand
CGGAATTGGGAACCTGAATCCCGTAACCCTAACTCGTCCTTTCGCAGCGACGCCGAGAAGAACGCTGATCGCTCTTTTCGTCCGCAACGAGAAACGTTCTCCGCACCCAGACGAGACGAAGAAAACCCTAGGGAACGGTCAAGCACCTATGCTACTTCCGGCGTTCAACACCCGCCGTGTCCGCATTACCCCGCCTGCTTTAGCTGTCCCTTTATACAGTTTCCGTACCTGCAGCAGCTCGATAAGAAGTATGAAATTGTCACAAAAGCACTGAGGAGTTACCCTTCTCTTGTCGCGCTGACCATCCCTTCCCTCATCTCTTCCCCCTATCAATTTGGCTATCGTACCCGAGCCAAACTTGTCGTTCGCCGAGTGAACGGAAAAATAGTTATCGGACTCTACCGACCAGAGACACATGAGGTTTTCGACACTTCGTCCTGTCCTGTCCATCCAGAGCCTATTAATGAGCTCATCCAATTTCTGCGCGAAGCAATCGAACGACTCAATATCATCCCGTACGATGAAGTCCATGATACTGGGCAACTGCGGTATCTCGATATTCGCTATAGCCTGTGGCAAAAACAAGCAGTGCTCACGCTGGTCACTCGCCACATGCATTTCCCACAGGCGCGCGATCTGGTCTTCCATCTCGAACGCAAGTTCTCTTTCATCAGTGGCATTGTCCAGAATATTCACGATAAGCCGGGGAACGTAATCTGGGGAGACCGGTTCCATCCTCTGCGCGGGAGAGACACGTTGCTCGAAAGGATTGGACCATTCCGCATCATTGTCCCGGTGTATGCCTTTTCACAGGTCAATCCTCCGGTTGCTCGTCGCATCTACGAAACAGCGCTGGAGTGGGCAAACATTTCGAGCAAAGAAATTGCCCTGGATCTCTATTGTGGGATTGGACCGATTTCCCTCTATTTAGCGTCGAAGGCACAGTTAGTGATTGGCATAGACGATAATGAAGGGGCGGTAAACACTGCGAAGCAGAACGCGCGTCGCAACGGATATCACAATTGTCGATTCTTTGCCGGAGATGCCGCGACGAAACTCCGTGAGACTGCATTGTCCTTGCCGCAGATCGCCGTTGTTGTCGTGAATCCTCCACGCAAGGGGCTGAGTCCCGAGGCGTTCACTGCACTTATTGGCACCGGCGCTGCACGTATTGTGTATATTTCCTGCGATCCAACCACGCTCGCTCGTGATCTCGATCGTTTTCACCATGAAGGCTACGTAATAAAAAAGGTGCAGTCCTTCGATATGTTTCCGCAAACAGAGCAGATCGAAACTGTCGCGCTCCTTGAGCGTAAAGAAGGACAGTCCGCAGCGGTTGGGGGAAAAGAAGAAGCCGTAACGTCGTAGTAGTTTATCAGCTTGAATTTGAGGGATCGCACTATGGCTAACGGCCCCCTCTCCCTAACCCTCTCCCACGAGGGGAGAGGGAATTGGTAAGGCTTTCTTCTTATCCTCTCTCCCCTGGAGGGAGAGAGCTAGAGAGAGGGGGAGAGAAAATACCTCCTCATCTTTGCGGTGGACTAGTAGTAGCCCGTAGGAATGTTCATGGAAACAAAACCGCCGTTTGTCCTCCCCTCCCCTCCACACTGGTTGCAAGCCGATGGGTGGGAACGATTTCCTGCTTTGGTACACGGTTTTTCTACTCAGATTCGAGATCGTTCCCA
>JAYVFX010000647.1:0-2185 GCA_043772795.1 Deltaproteobacteria bacterium | reverse complement strand
ATCTGACACATCTACAACTGCGCGGAGCTTGTCAGCAGTTAATACATACAATCTCGTGTCCGCAAGTATGTATAGATAATCACCTGTATCTGCGATGAGCCGCGCCACGGTGCCAATGTCATATGCCCGTTGTGGCGTACCCTCTGAAGATATCTCCACAACTCGTCCTGAATAGGTTCCAAGAAAGACATTGCGGGACCTCGCGCCGAAGCTTGCGGAGTAGATCCAGTCGGCAGCCTGCTTTTCAGAAGCTACTGTATCGAGAGACATTCGTACACTTCCAACCCCCGGAACTTCGATCGTTTCACCTTTGAGCTGTTTTTCGTAATAGACCTGTGCTTCGCGGACTCCTAATAGAGAAGCTGGCTCTGCACCGGTCAAGACCTCAACCGCACGATTTAGCCGCTGCATCTTCTCTTGTGCAGTAGGATCGGTAGGGTTGAGATCTGAATGCCAGAGCTTCGCAAGCTCACGGTGTCGATGTCTGATATCGTCAAACGAAACAGGATAGTTAAGTCCCATGATATGCATCGCTTGCTCGATCTCCACGGAAGTACCGATTAGACTGCTACGCCGTACTACCTTAGCCCACCCTTCTGTGACCGGCATTCGTACTCCCCATAGACACTCTCCTTGCTCACCAAGGCACCAAGCTTCGTCCACCAGTGTATACAGGCATCGTGTGTTGTCTACCGACAAGCTAACGCACCGAAGATGGTTCTTTAATGACTCGTCCACTATTCCAAGCCGTCTCATACAAGCTTGAGTTTCTGCAGTATCCCTCAGGGGGAACTCAATGAGCGGCTGGATTGCCTCGTCGTAGGCATGCAGTACACAGTTACGGGACATGAATGCTATTCCCTGCCCTAGTGGATTGACCCCTGCTCGGTAGACGTCATGTCGTAAGCCTCGAACAGCGCTCACGTGTCCCTGACGATCTCGTGATTCGATAGCGGCGGGCATTGCTTCGTAATTTTGTGCCCGGTCATTTGGAGCGACAAGGAAAGCGCCGCCATTAGTAGGGTGAATATCAGTAAATGCAGTGTCTGGTCTCTCCTCGTGAGGCAGCTTCTGCTCGGAGGCGATTTGCCATCCGTTGTGACCAACCAGCGAGAACCTTGGAGTTACCTTGCGACCACTGTTACTGGTCTCTGCGACAATATGATGCTGCGATTCGTGTTCCCAGCGCGACGGGGCATTTGGTAGAGGAATATAAGGGAGTACCGCTAGATCAATAATGCGTGGCTTTAAGGGCGGCCGTCTAGACCCCGTGGAATGTGAGGCCTTGCTGGGTTTCACAATGGAAGGAAGGCTGTCTTGTGGCCCTGGTGCAGATAAACGATGGGTCTGCCCCTGTCTTTCACGCTTTATCCGACCTGCTTTTTCTAACCATTCGACTAAGGTCGCAATGCGCCTCCCATCTTGATTGGATATATAGTTCTTGAGGTCACGTTGCAGTACCCCAGGATTATGATTCACACATTCCAAGATCGTCTCAACAGTATCAAGATCTGTTTTTGCGCTTTGCGCTGCATCCATCCACTTCCGGAGTTCAGGGATCTGAGTGAGCATTAAACGAAGCTCTTCAACCCCCTGGCCATCACTCATAACCGCCATTAAAGTGCTTCCGGTGTGAACGGCTACGGATGAATTGATGTCAAACCGACCATATTCGCGTTTCCATGCTTCCACAAAGGCAGGCAGGAGGCTGTAAGTTCTTCGAGCATGGGCAATAGCAGCGGGGTAATCTCGCACTCTCTGAGCTGTTTGAATCTTTGCATGCAAGTCGAAATACTCGCTAATAACCGGGCTCTTGGTCTTTGATGACGTGTAAAACGTAGAAGGATCGTCTGCACCCTCAGTTTGAGGATCTGAGTCGAGCTTTGGTCCTTTACTGGCGTTGCCGGAGGAAGGCGTGCCTAGCCCAAAGAGCCTCTTCAGAAAGTCCATCATATCTCAACCACAAATGCACAGTGACAAGCATGTGCCTATATACCGAATCTGGCCAAGAGTCTACTTAATGCATAGCGCCTCATTGACCACCTGAAGCTGAGGGGAAGCTGCCGGTGCTTTATTCTAAACCCAAGGGAGGGTTGGAAACATGTAGAGGCTATGGAGGCAGTAATTCTTCCATCAATCATCTGATTTAGGGACACCAGAGGGCTCGGTTTGGCAGGCTGGAATT
>JAYVFX010000646.1:0-4336 GCA_043772795.1 Deltaproteobacteria bacterium | reverse complement strand
GAAGAAGGACCTTCCCACCGCTGAGAACCCACTTAGCTTGGAACGCCTCACGCGCGGGAATATGGGCAAGGCACAGGAGTTCATCAAACATGGGGCGTTTGACTTCAACACCTACGAAACTACGACACGCGGCTACGAGCAGATTCTAAAGCCAGTCAAGAAAGACCTGGACGGATTCCGTGCCTACATGGTGTCGAAGCGGGCGATTGAGAAGGCAGGGCAAGGCGTGGAGACGGGCATTCCGATTGAAGAGGCCAAAGCGGTCGTCAAGGATGGCAAGGCGAAGTATGAGGCCGTATTCCAAGAGCGGATCAAGTACCGCGATGCCATGGTCAATTACTTGGAGAAAAGCGGCATTCTCAGTCACGAAAAAGTCGTGGCGATGCGCGAGGCGAATAAAGACTACGTACCGTTCTACCGATTCTTTGAGGAGGCCGGTGGACGAGCCACAGGGGCCAAAGGTCCGCGTGACCCGATTAAAAAGATGGAAGGCAGTCAGCGCCAGATTCTCGACCCCATCGTCTCCGACATCAAGGACACGTTCCTGTTTGTCGCGGTAGCGGAAAAGAACGCCGCCAGACAAGCCTTTGTGGCCTTGGGACATGAGTTCGCGCAAAAGGTTGGCGTTCGGCACATGCAGGCAGAAGCGGGTGATGTCGTTGAGATGAAGCCTGCGGCGTTCCGAGCTGAGAAGACCGAGATGGTGGTCTACCAAAAAGGCGAACGCACCGTCTACACCGTCGATCCCAAAGTGGCCGAAGCCTTCAACGGCCTGGACAGCGTGAGCACCAGCTTCGTCGCCAAGATGATCTATGCGCCCGCGAGCCTGCTCAGGGCTGGCGTCACGATCACGCCGGACTTCATGGTTCGGAACGTCATGCGTGATGCGGTGGGGGCGTTCATCTACGCAGGCTCCAATCCCATCAAGACGGCGCTGGGGCTGAAGTCGATTGTCACGCAAGACGCCGCGTTCCACAAGTGGATGAAGGGCGGTGGGGCACAAGCGACGATGGTCGCGATTGATCGCGATTATATTCAGCAGAATCTTGTGGACCTCAACACGCAAACTGGCCTGATGCGTCGAGCGTGGAATGTGGCCAAGACGCCGCTCGACATTCTCAGAGCCACCTCGGAGTTGGTCGAGAACGCGACGCGCTTAGGCGCGGTCAGAAGCGAACTGTTGAAATCACAGGACAAGGCACGGATACAGGCGTTGAGCCTCATTGCGCGGGAGGCGACGGTGGACTTTGCGCGGCACGGGAGAGATACGCAGGAGTTCGCCAAGTCTACGGCGTTCTTCAATCCTGCTGTCCAGGGCATCGATCGCTTTGCGCGGGAGATGAAACAGTATCCGGTGGCCACGACGGCGAAAGCGTTGGCGGCGGTCACCCTGCCGTCCATGTTGCTGTGGTGGGTGAATAAGGACGATCAGGAAATCCAAAATCTGCCGCGCTGGCAGAAGGATCTCTTCTGGGTGACGCGGGCGCCTTTACCCGATGGCGGGTCGTTCATTCTGCGCATCCCCAAGCCGCAGGAGTTCGGCATTGTGTTCGGGACGATTCCAGAACGGCTGTTGGATAAGTTTGTGCAAGACAACCCCACCGCCATGAGGGACATTGAGAACAGCCTCTTGCAATCGTTTTCGCCCAGCATGATTCCGACCGCGATGGCCCCCATTATTTCACAGTTTGCCAATCGTGACACGTTCCAAGGCCATGCGCTGATTCCGCAGGGACTCGAAGGGTTACTCCCTGAGTATCAATACACCGAATATACGACCGAGACCGCCAAGGCCATGGGGCAATTGATCGGGGCCTTTCCTGGTATGGAGCGGGCCGCAGTGAAGAGTGAAGAACCGCTAATTGGCGGGGTGGCTAGGGCGCTCAGTACGCCGATTCTCATGGAGAACTATCTGCGTGCCTGGACGGGCGGCATGGGGATGTACCTATTCCAACTGGCCGACAAAGGCTTGCGTGAAGCAGGGGTTGTGCCGGACCCGGTGAAGGCGACATCAACCATTTCCGACATCCCTTTTGTCAAGGCCTTTACCGTCCGGTATCCATCAGCAAGCGCCCAATCCATTCAGGACTTCCGCAACGACTTCCGCGTGCGCAAGACGTATTACGACACGATCATGCACTTAGCCAAGGAAGGTGACCCGCGATCCATCACGTTGATGGAGGCACACAAGGAAGACCTAGCGCAACTCGGTGACATCGATAGCGCGATTGGGGATCAGACGCGCATCATTCAGATGATCAATAAGAATCCGCAGATTACGCCGGATGAGAAGCGCCAACTGATCGATACGCTCCTCTACCGGATGATTGAATTGTCGCAGGCTGGCAACACGGCACTTCTACAACTGAAGGCGGTACAACAATGAACGAAGTTAAACATTTGCTATACTTTTGTCGTTCAAAAACGTACAGTGTGACAGACTGGAGGGCGAAATGACGATCAGTTCACTTCTCAACCGCGTCAACTACAACGGCAACGACGTGACCCAGATTTTCGCCGTCTCCTTCCCGTTCCGCTCCTCTGCTGATCTCGTCGTCCTTTCCACCGTGATCACGACGGGGGTGCAGACCACCAAGACCCTCATCACGCATTACACCATCTCCGGGACGCCGGACGCGTTAGGGTATTACTCCAATGGTGGCAGCGTCACCATGCTGGTCGCGCCTGCCAGCACGGAACGCCTCACGATCTACCGCAATCCGGCGCGGCTGCAGGAACTGAACCTTCCCGAAAGCGGGAACCTCCCGGCTGAATCAGTGGAAGCTGAATTCGATTACCTCACCATGTTGCTGCAGCGCGTGTACGACCTGATTAGCCGATCGCTCAGGCAGCCGGACGGCGATAGCGCGAATATCGGTGTCCTGCCGTCCAGTGTTGATCGGGCCTCGAAGTTCCAGGCCTACGATGCCAACGGCGACCCCATTGCCTCCGCTGGGACCTCGGCAAACCTCGGCCCGGTCTCAGCCTATATCGATACGTTATTGGATGATTCGTCAGCGGCCATTGCGCGCAACACACTCGGAGCGAATCTCGCCGCGTATGTGGCGACGGTAGGCGGTACCGGCGATGCGATCACCTTGTTTCCATCGCCCGCCATCACGGCCTATGCGGCAGGACAGATGTTTCAATTCGTGGCCACTGGATTGAATACGACGGCTGTCACTATCAGCATCTCCAGTCTCGCCCAGAAAGCCGTGACCAAGAATGGGACCGTGGCGCTCTCTTTGGGAGACATTGTTTCGGGTGCGCTGGTGAGCGTGATGTACGACGGAACGCAATTCCAGCGGATGCCGACGAACGCCTTTGCGAAAGGAACCTGGACCCCAAGCGTCGGTGGGACCGCGACCTACACCACGCAAACAGGAGTATCGCACCAGATCGGGCGGCTCGTGTTGTTCAGTTTTGTGCTCACCATCAACGTATTAGGTACCGGGTCTCCGTCGGTGATCACGGGGTTATCCCAGACGGCCCTCACAGGAGGGGCTGGGGTGAATCTGTTCGTACAGTCGTCGCTCGCAGTCAGTGTGGTCGAGCTCCGAGGCACCGTCTCAGGAGCCACGATCACCTTGGTCGGTCGCACCGCAGCCGCAACAGGCCTCACCACTCAAGCGGCGCTCGGGAACGGCGCCAGTATCTCTGGACAAGGATGGTTTGAAGTCTAAACGACGGACACAGGAGGCGTGAGATGAAGCAACTCAGCATATTGGCTCTAGGTCTCCTGGGTCTGTGGGCCTTCTATAGCCCGCCCGTAGTCCAGGCGAGCTGCGTGGTCGAGGGGACCACGACCTACGCCGTCGGGGCAAGTCTGCGTGACGATAAATGCGATACCTCTGGGGCGAAGAAGGTCACGACAGGCGGCGCAGCAGGCACCGCTGGCGGCACGGCGAACGCAGCGGGACCCACCTTAGTTGAAGGTACGCTCTACGGCTTCTTCATGGATCTCGCCGGCAATCTGCGCGTCACCCTCGGCACCCTGCTGGCAGGCGAAGACCAAACGAATAACCTCCTCATGACCAGCGGCGGGGCGGTGCGGTCGACCACCATGGCGTCAGCGGTCACAACCAACACGACGAGTGCGGCGGCGGTGTTGCCGGTGGGAAGCAAGAGTATTTATGGCTCAGTCACAGGTACAGGGGCCATTACACAAACCCAGGCGATCTATGGCGGGATCACGAGCGGCGTCACGAGTACCACCGGGATTCTGCTTTGTACCCTCACCCTGAGCGGCACGACAGCAGTGTACGACGCCTGCCCCGTGATGACGGCGAATTTCTTGTTCTACATTGTGGTCACAACCGCCACGACCGGCACCGGG
>JAYVFX010000645.1:0-1678 GCA_043772795.1 Deltaproteobacteria bacterium | reverse complement strand
CATGGGCTTGTAAGGCTGTTATGACCTGACGTAATTGGGCGATCGCTTGTGTTATTTGCCCTTGCTCAATCAAGACTCCTCCATATTGGAGAGCACTCCACGCCTGCAGAACCGGAAAGACATACTCAGTTGACATAGTCATCGCTGCCTCCGCTCGCTCTTGGGCTAACTGCCCTTCCCGACGAAAAAGGTGAAAAGTGGAGGCATGGACTAACGCTGAGGCAAGGTTGAAACGGTTCGCCACTGCGTGCACGAGCGCAAGAGTTTCACGGCTCAGTTGCAACGCTTGCTCTGGATAACCCAAATACCACAAAACGTGAGTTTCCCAGGATCGGCTGTCTATACCGGGATCAACCGCGTAGAGGGAGGCAAGAGCGTGGTGCTGTTGAGGATCGTACAGAGTGATGGCTTGCTCAAAGTGTGCCCGAGCTGGGGCAAGGTTACCTTGGGACAACAACCCCAGGCCCATATCACGGTGGGCTTCTAACAGGAGAGTCGGATCTTGTTCGTGTTGGGCAAGCTCTAGCATCGTGCTTCCTAATTCCGAAGCGAGCTGGAGTTGCCCTCTGCCAACGTAAATCCCCCAAAGTCCACGCAGAACCGCAAAACGTTCAGATGGAGTTCCGATGTGCTGGCACAGTTCTCGTGCTCGATTATAAATTTGCTCTACTTCTGGAGCAGCATACCCTTTTGCAGCTCGTAATAGGAAACCGAAAATGATTTGCAACGTGAGTTCTTGACGATCACGAGCGGAAGTGGCAGGTAACGTCTTGAGTAGTTCTATCGCAGTGGTCAGATGGCGAATTGCGTCCTCATTCGCCGACCGCTGCACGGCTTGCTGTCCAGCCTTGTGGAGATACGCAATCGCCTTCTCCGTGTTCCCACTGCGACTGTAATGATGGGCTAACTCACTGTAATGCTCTTCTAATCGACCGTGATAGAGCTGCTCAATGGCTTGCGCTGTTTGTTCATGCAACGCGTTGCGTCGTTCGATCAGCACGGAGTTGTACGCCACTTCTTGGGTCAGGGCATGTTTGAAGAGATATTTGACTTCGGGAAACGCGGGCTGCTCGTAGAGAAACTCTTTGTGTTGGAGTGAGGAAAGCAGTCGATACAATTTGTCTTCAGATTGCGGGATGACCTGACGGAGCAGGTTCAGCGGGAACTCCCGCCCAATGACAGCCAGTTGTTGCAGCAAGGCTTTCTCGTCTGGGGCGAGACGGTCAATCCGTGACGCCAGTACCCCTTGCACGGTGGGCGAGATGTGTGAGTCGGTCACTGCGTGGTCAAGACGATACTGGCCCCGCTCTCCTATGAGAATCTGCTCTTCGACTAAGGTCTGCACGACTTCTTCCATGAAGAACGGCGTGCCTTCCGTCTTCGCTAGAATGAGCTGCTTGAGGGCATGGAGGGCGTTTTCTGTCACCCTCTCCCTGTCCCTCTCCCCTCGAGGGAGAGGGGACCTGTGCTCGCCGAGCAGCTCGTCAAGGAACTCTTCCGCCTCCGCTTGACCAAACGGCGCTAACCGTAACTGCGTATAATACGTCTTCTGGCCCCACTCCTAGCGATATTCGGGACGGTAATTCACGAGGAGCAGGATTTTCGCGGCGGCTATGCCTTCACTGAACGTGTCTAAGAACCCTTGCGTCTCACTGTCAATCCAATGCAGGTCTTCAAA
>JAYVFX010000644.1:0-2675 GCA_043772795.1 Deltaproteobacteria bacterium | reverse complement strand
CTCGGGTTCAATGCTGACGTCACGGATCGCCCACTAACGCACTGACGCTCTCTCTTTGCGTGACGACGGCTCACGCCCCACCACAGCAATAGGCAAACGATAAGTTTCATTTTCCGTTGCTCGCTGTGCCTTCGTGTGATCTCTCTCAGTGACAGTGTTCACGGAAGTTTCTATCTTCTGACCGATTGATGTTGTCCAACGAGTCGATGGACAATCCTCAAGCATGCCTCCCACGCTGACGCTGTGAACGCGACAAGACTATTCGCGCCAGGAGCTTAGGAACGACCTGTTGAGTATTGATACGCATGAGGACCCGAGTTCCTGCGCGAAATGGGACGCCGGATTCGCATCCCGCTCGTCTTCACCGGGTCCGAACCCCTCTTCCCGTACCAGAAGGCGCTCATTGAGGAGCGCCTCGGGGAACACGTGGTCGACTGCTACGGCATGTCCGAGCGCGTGGCTCTCGCCACAGAGTGCGAGCACGGCAACATGGATGTCAACTCCGACTACGGGTACGTCGAGATCCTCGACACGCAAGGAAAGGACGCTGCTGCTACCGGCAATGTCGTCGGCACGAGTTTCTACAACTGGCGTTTTCCGCTCGTGCGCTACCGACTGTCGGATCTCACTTCCTGGAAGCTGGGCCGGTGTGCCTGTGGGCGGACCTTCCCGATGTTCGGGAAGATTGAGGGCCGCGAAGAGGACGCGATCACCGGCAGTAAGGGCAACGATATCGGGCCGCTGCTGTATCACGTGCTGCACGACGTGACCGACATCCGCCAGTGTCAGATCGCGCAGGTGGCTGCCGATCGGCTCGAAATTCGCGTCGTTCCGCGTTCGGGTCCTTGTGAAACGCTGCGCAACACGCTGCTCGAAAACCTGCGCCGGGACGTCGACTCAGGCCTCGAGGCAGAAGTCGTATTTCGTGAAGAGATCTCTCGTACGCGCAGTCACAAATTCCGCTGGATCGTCAACGAATGGTGCAACACTCGTCGCGATCGCGACGGGCTGTGACGCGACGGAGGTTCCGAATTTAAGAATGCGTGCTCCGGTGCATAACCTGATCTTGTACCGCCTGAAAATCTTCTGGTGACGGACAGGTGAACTGTACGGGTACTCCCGTCTGCGGGTGGAGAAAAGAGAGCATTTCTGCGTGCAGGCAAAGCCGTTCACGATTTATTTGCCTACCATACAAAGCATCCCCAACAATGGAATGCCCGAGTGCGGCAAGGTGCGCGCGGATTTGGTGCCGAACTCCGGTATGAATAGTGATTTGTAGTAACGTGTGACCAGGAAACTGTGCGATGGGGACATAGTCGGTGCACGCGGCTTGGCCGTGTTCGACAGGAACTTCGCGCATGCGTTGTCCATGTAGGCCCGTAGGCGCGAGATGGGAGTGGTGCGCCCCTTGTTTTTCGATACACCCTTCGACTAAGGCTAAGTACTTTTTGATCACAGTATGTGTGGTAAATTGCGTGCGGAGATTTGCATAAGCGGTAGGAGTGCGGGCTGCGAGTAGTAGGCCAGATGTCGCTGTGTCGAGCCGATGAACGATGCCTGCCTCTAACGCCTTGGCGCTGACGGTAGCGGTTTCGGGAAAGTGCGCGAGTAGAAAATTTGCGCCAGTTCCCGTTTCATCATGGCGTAGCGCGATGCTGGGAACTCCGCTGGGCTTATCGAGAACAACAATCGTATTATCAGATGAGAGGATCCGAATGGGCAGGTGGGGGATGGGTTGGAGTTTGACGGAGGCTGTGACGGTGACAACATCCCCTGGGCGTAATTGCGTCCCTTTTAGGGTTGGTCTCCCATTTACTTGTACTCGTCCGGCAGCGATCCATTCGACGATTTCACGGCGCGGAACTGTTCGCAAACGCTCGGCAACAAAGGCATCAAGCCGTTGCCTACCGTCTGCGTTGCTGACGGTCCACTGCTGCAAAGGGGCCTCCTTACATCGGCATTCAATTCTCCGATAGGTTGGTTTTCCTCCACCCTTCAACATTCCGCAGAAATTGTCCGAACGGATCTTCGCCCGGCAACGGAGCGAAGTACGCCTTCCGCATGTAATCGAGAGCGCCGGAGTAGTACTCGAAATTCTTTGCTAACTCTTGAAACAACAGAAATCTAGTCTGGTAGAGCGCGACGTCGAGTTCCGATACCTTCAAATATGAGCGACGTCCCTCGGAGAAGTAATACTCCAGCACGCCATCCTGCTCGACATGCGTACGAAACAAGCCGCTCATGAACAGGGTGTAGTCCCCCACATACTTACGAAACTCACGTTCGCGATGGAGCGGATGCTGAACGTGATTCGCTGGGTTGAGGTAGGTACTCAACATTTTCACCACGCTATCGAGACGTTGGCCCTTTGGTGTCTGCACGCGATAGAGGTGGTCTGTGTGGGCAAACGTCGTCAAAACGCTAGCGACATAGTCCGTAATGGCTGAATCGGTTAGGCCGAGCTCGCGAAAGCTCTGCTGTGCACATTGCAAGAAAAAGGATTTTAGCCGATCGTTGCTGACAATCATTTTTCCCATGACTCAAATTATACTAGCAAGATGTGCGAAAAGGAAATAGACTGCACGGACACTCGTTAGAAGGGAGTGCTTATGGGCACGCACACCAATTTCGGCCTCTCTTTCTTTTCTCGCCGCGTACAAAACCGCCAATGCCTC
>JAYVFX010000643.1:0-2626 GCA_043772795.1 Deltaproteobacteria bacterium | reverse complement strand
CCTCAACTGGGCGCTTGTGCGACCTAATGAAGAAACACGACAGCGACTGCGAGACATCGCAAAGAATTCTCAGTTCAGGTCAAATACGAATTTTCCTGTTGAGCAACGCCTGGCCACCCAGCGCTTGGCGGCTCTCGGGGAGATTGAAGCAGTTATTGAAGCGATTTTGCAATGGGGCATGCATCTCCCTCCTGACCTGGGAGAATGGTGGGTAAAATCAACTCCGGTAACTAACGATCAACTTCGCCCTGCGATTGCTGCCTTGGAGCAAGGAACAATAGAGGGGAGGACGAACGCGGTGTTAGTTGTAGGGTTCGCTGGTAGGAAAGACTATATCCCTCTCCTTCGTACGCTTTTGGAAAGTGAGCCCGATGACAGTCAATTAGGATTCTCTGCCCTGGTCGCGCTTGATCTTCTTGGAGACCGCGATTCGGCAACCGTTCACTTACTTGAGAGGCAACTGGGCGTTCCCAGTCGCGTAGTCCAGGCCGTGAATGCGCTCCTTCACATTGGCACGAACGAAGCGTTGTTGATATTGGAGCGCTATTTGGTCTCCCTTCATCCGGACGAGCTTTCACTCAGCAGCATCGGCCTGCAGTTGGCACTGAAACTAGCGAAATACCCAAGTACACAACTCACTGCGGCACGTACGATCTGGATAACCATCGCAGACCGACAGGCTGGTCCATGGCCAGATGAGGGGTTTGCAACAATTGGAAGTCTCGACGACAAAGACGTGCGCGAGTGGTTACGAGAAGCCGCCTTTCCTGGAGATGATACGACGATAAATGAGAATCGATTGGTATCGATCATTCGTGGGGTGGCTGGATTTGACACAGACGAGGCCTTTGAGGCGGGTCGTTTAGCACTCCGCCACACGCGAACGAGAAGAGAGCAGCTTCCTCGGCTGTTAATGGAATTGAACCCACGACAAGCAATTTCACTCTTATGTGATCACGCTCCCACCGAGCAACTCACACTTGTTCGTTGGGAAATTGGGAGAGTATTACGATGGGCGCCTCAGACTGAGATTGTCCAGGAGTGCTTGAAAGAAATGTTACTCAGCGCAGCCCCCTCCCGACGCCAGGCCGGAGCAGAACTATGTGGTTGGCTGCGGCATGGTGTTCTTCAGGAAATACTTGTCGATGTAGTTTTGGGCGATTCCAGCGAGACTGTTTGCGACGCAGTACGAGGAGCCCTGCAGCGACAACAAAACGAACAAGAAGTGCGTCATCTTTTGGAGGCCTTTCGGTCGGCCAACAGTGCGGAGCAGTGGAGTTTGCTTGAGTCTATAGTTCGACTCGGAGATCCCCTCCTCCTCAGCAACCCACAAGACCCGTTATGGCTAGGGCATGTACTCGATGGGACTTCTTGGGCACTGACTGAGCATGCAACAGCACGTTTGAATGAGCGGATTCGGGAGCTGCAAAGAGACACTGAACGACAAGATCGTCAGAACGAACAAAACGTAGCTTGATTAGAAGACTTAGAAATGGATCTACCGAACATGATTTATTCCCTGCTCTGAGTGGTGATATGAATTTATCCTCAGACTTGGCTAGGGGTCCTGCTTCATCAGTATCCACTGCCAACAGACGCTTGGGCGTAAAGAATCCTTTATCGACTTCCAGTTCTCTCGCCGCTTCCTCAAGGAGATTGTCCCATCCAGGCGACAGATGATGGCGTGATCTTCGGCAATGTGGCCGACTCGTGTGGATAGCCAGCGCGCTTCAAAAGGCATTCGAGCCTGTGTCGCGCTTCAACTGCATCCTGACTCGGCCCTATGAGAATCTCATCAAGAAATAGGGGTCTGTCCTCTTGACGCATAGCGAGTTCCAAGTAGTTGACGCATTTATCGCGTGCACATCTCCGTAACCGCGTGATACTGCTATTCTTCGGAACAAGTGCAACGATGCGCCATTCTTCTTCGTCAGCCCATGCCGCCATTTTAGTGGAGACGGCTGCAAAAGCGGCAATTCGATATAGAGCGCTGAGCGCGAGTTCGCACGCTTGCCTGCAGTTAGTAGGATGCTGTGCAACCGCTCGATTCAACCGTGAACAGATTTCTGAAAAGCCTTTCTTCATCTCATCTTCTCAAGAGTCCAAAGAGTAGTCTACACGACGTAGTGTACTCACCAGTTGAGTGTCCAGCGGCGTTTCGTTACGAAGGATACGAATTCCAAGACAAAATCCGTGCCCTTGGTCGGCGTAGGATTTCCACTGACTTTCCTTATCTCTGGCTTGAGAAAAGCAAGTCAGAAAAATGGAGACAAGATGTGTAACCTGTGATTTGCAATAATTCGCACGTAAAATATCAAGGACTTCTTGCGCGGGAGACCCTGGAAAGTGAGACTGTAATGTCTGTGCGATGGTGACAATGAGCTCGTCCGTTGCCTGGAGTTTGGCAGAATCGTTGGTGCAATCATGAGCAGTTGCCCGCATTCGTCTGCTCGTTAATATCCCTTCGACCCCACCCCAGGTCGTGTAATGGTATAGGACATCAGGCACAGGTTCAGAAGCAAAGCGGTGTAATTGCTCAATAAGTCCGGGTAAACAATCTATGATCTCGCCGTTGCTCCTGAAGTCCGGGTGATTTTTCCGGGCGGAAAGGAGGGGGAGAGTTCTG
>JAYVFX010000642.1:0-13045 GCA_043772795.1 Deltaproteobacteria bacterium | reverse complement strand
GAAGGCGCAGTCCAACCGATTACGGACTATCCGCTCGATGTCTTTGACAAGGTGTTGGCAGTCAACGTCCGTGGCGTATGGCTTGGACTCAAGTATGTCATCCCTGCAATGAAAAACCGCGGTGGTGGGAGTATCGTCATCACTTCCTCGGTCGCTGGTATCAAAGGGACGCCTGGAGTTTCGGCCTATGTCACTAGCAAACATGCAGTGATCGGCATGATGCGAACGGCCGCCTTAGAATGCGCACCGTTCAATATTCGTGTAAATACAGTCAATCCAGCGCCGATTGAAACCCGTATGATGCGTTCCCTCGAAGAAGGCTTCGCCCCTGGAGCGGCGACACAGGCAAAACAAAACTTCTCGAACTGGGTGCCATTCAAACGTTACGGGACTCCTGAAGAAGTTGCGCAGGTAATGCTCTTCCTCGCCAGTGATGACAGCCGTTATTGCAGCGGCGGTGTCTATATGGTCGATGGTGGCGTATCGGCAATGTAACAAGGAGCTTACGTCGCAAGCTCCTACTCTCCCGCGATGAAGAACACCGCCAGGGTCTTCATCGCACTCTTCCTATCCATCCCAGTTCATCTGTCATTTCACCTTATTCCTACGTTGCCCAGAGACATGCTGCTGATCGAGCGGCTCAAAGGTTAACAATACGTCTCGGTGAAAATTAAGGATCGCGCAAGTACGTGCCGATACATGCAACAGAGAACGCAAGACAATGGTTGGACGATTTCTGCTTCATATGTGTACGTACACAAGCCTGGCTGTAACACTGACAGCCTGTGACCCGTGTGATAATCGCGTCTTACAGGAACTTCCAAATCCCCCTGGAACAACCAAAGTCGTGATTTTTCAACGGAGTTGTGGCCCCATTGGCGGAACGAGTACGCAGATTTCTGTTCTTCCTGCGTCCACACAACGCCTCATTGCTGGCGGCAATGCGTTTAGTGCGGACACTGCCGACGGCACAGCCCCAGCGTTACCAAGCGGCGGCCCCCCAGTCGTTGTAACATGGGCAAATCCTCAAGAACTCTACGTTACCTACGATTCCCGTGTCCGCGTGTTTCAAGCACAGAAACAGATCAACGCGGTTTCGATTTCGTACGAGGCACGATCGGCAGCGACGAAATCGTCTCGGGTTTCATCCCAATCGCTCCCCAATTCTCGAAAAACTGGCAGCGCAAACCCACGATAATCAGCGGGTTTGGTTTCTACGGTACTCCTCTGTCATCAACACCCTCGGCAGCAGAACCGTACAATTCGCAGACAATTACTCTCCTATCGACTTTCAAGCTACTCTAACCTTACTGTTCACCTCTAGGCATCACTGCTCTTTCGACGCTCGATACCAAACACGACCGTCCTTTAATGTTAGCTGTATCACAAGCCGTTGTTCACCGATCATGTGATTTTGGTCGGTATCAACGAAATCAAACTGCCCACGTTCAAGGCTAAACACTGCAACATCCGCAACCGCTCCGGGTTTCAACGTTCCGAGCGATCCAGCCTCACCAATCGCCCGCGCCGGATTGGTGGTAACACAGCGGATCACGTCTTCTAGTTTGACACCAAGGTTCAGGAACTTTGCCATTGTCGTAGGTAAGTCAAACACCGGGCCTCGGGTCGCACTCGGTATGGAGAGATCGGTCGATATCGTGTCGGGCATGAATCCTTGATCGAGTGCCATACGCACGAAAGGAAACGTGAAATGCATGCGTCCATGAGCGCAGTCGAAGATCACCCCTGCTTTCTGCGCATCACGAACTTCCCGCAAAATTTCCTTTTTCTCTGGCCCCATAATTCCGTATTGGTAACGATGTAGACAATGAGTGACAACATCACCAGGGCGCATAAACTCCAGAATCTTCGGCACTGGCAAGAGCGCATCCGTGATATGAACCATAAGCGGAACATCGGCCATATCTGCGGCTTGTCGCGCCAAACGAAGAGGTTCGGTCCCCGCTGCATCGGGCACGACATTATTACTGAAGCGCAACTTTACACCGATCGCCAAGTCTCGATTCTCACGAATTGTGCGGGCGCATCCTTCAGGGTCGGCATAATCCATGTTCATCAGTTCACCAACTTGTAAATGGATCAGGCCGAGTGCAGAAAGATGAACAAAGCATCGGAGACGCACCTGACTGCGCTCAGCGACATAGTGGCGAAGCCCCGGAAAGGTGGCCGACCCTGCGCTGCCGGCATCTACCAGCGTTGTCACACCGCTTGCGGAGCAGCGCTGATCGGTCTGCGGTCCCATATCATGGGCGTTGATGAACGTGTGGGCATGAATGTCGATCAGCCCTGGGCAAACGATTTTACCAGTCACATCGATAACGCGGATCGCATCAGTTGCAGAAATGTCAGCTGAAACCGCCGCGATCTTCCCCTTAGAAATCGCTACATCGCTCTTCTGATGTAACGGCCATCCCGGATCAATAACTTCTCCTCCCTTGAGCACAAGATCATACGCCATAGCGGTTTCCTCTCTTTTTAAAATTGATAGGTGACGCGCAGCACCGTTTCATCACGCCGACGGTACAGCCCTCCTAATCCCCACCCTTCATCCACTTGGCCGCCATATCCAGGTACAAAGAAGTAACTCTGAGCCAACCGAACGATCAAACTCGGCGTGACATAGTAGTCGACGATCCAAGTCGCTTGCGTACTGTAGTGGTTGATCGGATCAATGACGATAAACGCCAGCGGCAGCAACGTCCCGCGCATGTATACGGTACTCGCTGCGAGCGTGCCGACAACTTCCCAGTTACGGACTTTATCAGTTGGTGAGATCTGTCCTTGGAAACGCGACGTGCCTGCAGGGATGTACTGCCAAAAGAGCTGGGACGTAATAAAAAACGTCGTACGCCGATTTAGTGCTCGAATCCAGGTAGGCCGATCAAAGCCAACAAAGGCTTGCCACGCATCACTCTTCTTTACGCCAAAGAGTCCACTGGGCACCAGCGAACCGTTCTCGTCGAGCAACAAGATCGGTTTCCGTTTATCGGCAAACGGTTTACCAAATTCATAGATCATCTCCATACGCCAGACACTTTCGGTATAGGTACTGTCGGCATAACTGGCAGAGACTCCTAACGTGTGCGTGTAAGGATAGTACGCTTCGGCAGGAAGGACGCCAGTCGCGAGAAGCGCAGTATTTCCACGCGCAATACCCACTCGTGGATCAAAGTCATTGTCCCCGGACAGACTGATCGGAGACTGATTGCGTCCGCGCAGGCTGGTCGTATTCATTCCATCATCTTGTGACAAACGTTGATAGAGGTAATTCAGTGTGAACGTCAGTCCCTGAGGGGTCATAGCACCAAGACGCACCCCAACCTGACTGTTCTCTCCAGGGTCTTTGGCATAATCTCCACGCCGTCCCAACACCGTCCCATTGAGCAATTTGAAGTTGCCTCCGGTCGGACTACCAACAAAAGGATCGGGAGTCGGAACCCCCCACGGACGACCTGGAAGAAACCCAATCTTGGCTGGTACCCAATGGCCCGACACCCAGTACGTTTCCAGATACGTATCAATCAGCGGCCCCACACGGCCAAAGCTATACAATCCTTTGATTGTCCAATAGGGAATACGCAGATCGTCCCACGTCTCTACTCCAAGCCCGCCGGAGTGCCAGGTCGTATCCAGCGCATTCGTACGATCCAACATGCGTAGATTGTCAGATTCCCCCCACACCACCATTTGTCGCCCAAGACGCAGCGTCAGCGGAATATCAGCGAATTCAATATCGCTGTACGCTTCACGAAAAATGCTCTCGAAGCGTAAGGCATCGGCAGCACCGCGAGTGAGATCAGACAGTTTCCCATCGCGTCGCAGCCGCCCGCGATACGGAAATGCTTCTTGTCGCGGTCCAGGCTGAAAATCGTAGACACTGTCGTAGGAGCCACGATACACACTGACGAGATGGGCGCGGCGAATCCACGGCATCGAGATATACCCGAACGCTTGTCCGTCTTGAATCCAGTCGTACTCCAGACGCAAACGAATGACGTTACGCTGTTGAATAATCGACCATTTCTCAGGCTCAGGATGACGCAAGATCTGCTGGGTTTGTACGTTGCCCGACAGGGATAACGGACCGGAGGAAAACTCAGCCTCACTGAGTGTGTAGCAATACGACAGGATAGCCAGGGTGAAGAGGAATGGGCGAATAGGCGAACGGGTGAATGGGCGAAAAACAAGGAGCCGCAGACCAAGAGCGTGTTTGTCGACTTCTTTCCTAGTGATCATTTTTGCCTTTTGACTTTTGATTTGCCCAGGATCACTGGCCGCGCGCCAGAATCCGATCAAGATTGAAGAAGTCGTCCGGTAACGGCACATTGTAAAGAGTCTTGGTCACCACAGTCATCGAGCCAAGTTTCTCTTCGTAATCGATCATTGACTCGCCAACCCACACTGGCACACGCACATGTTCGTTCCCAGGGTTGAACTGAGGATTACCGTACAGTTCAAAGAGGGTCTTCTGGTGTTTCCCCTCCTGATCATAGAACAGGACATACACTGGCACGAACATTTGTTGATCGATATAGAGCACCCGTTTGCTGTACATGTGGCCATGTGCCGCTGGTGTGCATTCCAGTACGAGCATCTCGCGCAACTCCCACGGATCTGTCGGATACCAGCTTCCTCGCCCACCGAATGTCGTACTCGCCACCTTCGCACCAACTGGAGCTAACAGGCGGCGAGCCCCTAGAAACTTCCAGTTACAAGCTCGGACATATCCCCAATAACCGAAGAAATCTTCATTGAGAAAGCCGGAATCGTAGGACGCTTCATCCTGCTTGATAATCATCTTACGGATCTTCCGGCTTGTAGGACTATACAACCAGTTATCATCATTGACACGATCACGGGCATAGCGGAACTTGATGCTCA
The DNA here is from genome assembly GCA_043772795.1 of Deltaproteobacteria bacterium. Taxonomy (GTDB): domain Bacteria; phylum Desulfobacterota; class Binatia; order Bin18; family Bin18; genus VGTJ01. Next base: position 8,143 of record JAYVFX010000642.1, on the reverse strand, counting down.
TCGAGTTCTTCAGGTCAAACGGTGCCAAGATGTGAAAGAACTCCTTGTAGAGAATACCATCGCTTTCCCATTTGTTCGGATTCTTTCCATTCACCTGCGGGCGATGCATCCCATAGTGAACGACATAGTAGTTCTCTATTTCTCGTTCGGCTGCACCAGATTCTGTAACGAGACGAAAGGTGTTCCATACTTGAACAACATCGCCAAAGTCACGATGGCGCAGGTTCCATGCCGCTTTCAGTCCGGCTTGGGAATCGGCAGGATCAAGCGTCGGGAAAGGCAGGCCAGTCACATACCCTTCGAGTTCTCCACCCGCTCCGAGCTTCACTTGATCAGCAAGCCGTTTCGTCGCTTCGATATATTCTTCACTCACAGGAAGATCGGTTGTTTCTTGGATCGTAAAGGCCAGTTCTCCAGCTTTGACCTTGTCGAGAATCTCTGGTGGCAAGTAGTCCTTCGCCGCCTCCCATGAATCTTGAGAAACCGTTGTTCCTGGCGTAAGACCAGTCACTGATGGTTTTCCTGCAGTGTAGGGATGGAAGGTTTGCTGGATTACAGTCTGAGGCAGTTCTGCCCACACCGGCTGACTAAGGACACACGCTAGGATAAGGAATATGTTGTTGCACACTCTTGCCATAGTCTGTTTCTTCCCTCAGAAAACTGAGCGGACCATATCGCGAAGCAAATGAAGAAACAAGGAAGATCAGTGATGAGCTGTACCTTACCAGACAACGTACGGCGGCAACGGCTTCACCTTCTATGGTGGCGGTGGGCAAGGTAACCATCTCGGGGGTGCGTTCGGGGTCTCGTTGATGCGAGCGATGGATTCGAACAATTACTACAGCGCCCTTTCACAAGAAAAGACTGGCGACTTCTGGGTGAACGGCTTTCTCTTTGGGGCACAGAATGCGCACACTGCCAAGGATGTTGAGCACTGCGACTTACTCGTCGCCCTTGGCTGCAATCCCTGGCTTGCGCATGGGTTCCGGAATGCACGCAATCTTATCAATGAAATCAAGAACGATCCTGACCGACAGTTGCTCGTGATTGACCCCCGCCGTACTGAAGTCGCTGCGGATCATAAGACTATAACCTGTTGGGCCTAAATCGACTTTTTAAGCAGACTCCATCAGGAGGGGAGCGGACTTCCTCCTCACTAGCAGCCGAACATGCCCGGCACACGTAAACCGCCGTGCAGAAGCTGTACGGCCTCGCTCGTGAACAAGAAAGGGTTGTCTACAACCGATGATAACGAAACGGTATCTACCAGGGATTGTCGTTGGATAGGATCTGACCTTTTCTCAAGGGTATAGCCCAAAAGGTTTGCGACAGACTCCGGCAGAACCCATATGAGAGATCCTTATGTTTGTCATGGACAAAAGACTGCTTACGATATAGGCTGGAAGAACATTCCATAAACAAGGAGGTGATTTGCTCATGACATGGACAACCCCAGAGTTCGTTGAAGTGCGTATGGATGCCGAGGTCAGTTCGTATATTTTTGTTGCCGAGTAAGCTGTCATACTGACATGTATGAAGACGGGCCTCTTCTTCGTATCTAAAGAACGCCCGTCTTTTCATATCTGCCCAACGTCCACCGTAACCGTCTTGCAAATAAGACGCATAAGACCTCAAGGAGTGCGACGTGCGCGTGAGAGTGCTCGGATCAGCAGCAGGCGGTGGCTTCCCACAATGGAACTGCAATTGCACCAATTGTAAAGGGTTTCGCGCAGGAACGCTGCAGGCGAAGGCGCGTACGCAGTCGTCTATGGCCCTCAGTACGGACGGACAGCGATGGTACCTGCTTAATGCGAGTCCCGATATTCGCCAGCAAATCAGTGCTTCTCCCTGTCTTTTTCCACGCTCTACTCCCAGAGATACTCCGATCCAAGCGATTTTCCTCACGAACGGTGAAATTGACCATATTGCTGGCCTGCTGTCAGTCCGAGAATCGCAGGCCCTTTGTGTGTATTCAACGCCACAGGTGCAGCAGTGGGTACTGGAAACGAACGCAGTCTTTCGTGGGCTGTTTCGTGCGCCAACACCAAGCCAGTGGAAAATCGTCCGCCCGGCTGAGCAACAAGAAATCGTTGGCATTGACGGAAAAAGCAGCGGGTTGTGGTATGAGGCCTTTGTGGTGCCAGGGAAACCACCAGCCTATCTCACCGGCTTGGTGACCGAATGGGACGAGGCGACCATTGGCTACAAGATTGTTGATGCTGTGAGTGAACGGTCGCTGGTCTATCTGCCTGCCATCAAGCACATTGATAGAGTGGTGATGACCATGCTGGAAAGTTGCGACTGCTTCTTTTTTGATGGGACCTGTTGGTCTGACGATGAATTAGTGCACTTAGGGCTCTCGCAGAAGACCTCACTGTCAATGGGACATGTACCGATCAGCGGACCTGTGGGTAGCCTAGTCCAATTAGCGACGTTGCAACGTCCTCGAAAAATTTATACGCATATGAACAATACGAATCCTCTACTGGTTGAAGGTTCACCCGAACAGCAAATTGTGGTCAAGGCTGGATGGGAGGTGGCGTTTGATGGCATGGAATTCGAGGTATGACTGGCACGTAAAACTGCGTGACTGAAACAGAAGCGAGTATGAGTACAACCGAAAGCCAAACATTATTAAGCCGTGAGGAATTTGTTCAGCGGCTCCGCACTGTGGGTGAGGAAGGATACCATGATAAGCACCCGTTTCATGCGTTGATGCATGAGGGCAAACTCACCACACGGCAACTCCAAGCGTGGATTGAGAATCGTTTTTACTACCAGGCCATGATCCCGAAGAAAGATTCGGTCATCATGGCGAAGATGACCACTCCGGCGGAACGACGTGGGTGGATTCAACGTATTCTTGACCACGATGGTACGCCTGGTCAAGAAGCAGGCGGGATTCACAAATGGCTGGTGCTCGGTGAAGCGGCAGGTTTACGGCGAGAAGACATGGAAAGCTTTCGTTTCGTGCTGCCAGCTGTGCGGTTTGCCGTGGATGCGTATTTAACGTTGGTGCAGACCCATTCACTGGTTGAGGCGGTGGGATCGTCACTCACCGAATTATTTGCCCCAGCGCTCATGTCGCGCCGACTGCCAGCTTTTGAGGAACATTATCCGTGGGTGGAAAAACGCGGGCTCGAATATTTCCGGTCGCGTCTTATTCAAGCACCTCGTGATGTCGAATACGGCCTTGAGTATGTTCTTACGCACTGCACAACTCGTGACCTACAAGAGCGCGTTGTCCGCGTGTTAACAACCAAGTGCCATATTTTGTGGAGTTTGCTCGACGCGGTGCATTTCGCGCATGTGGCTCCAGGATTGCCACCACCCTTGTGGGGAAAGTGAGTGCAGGATCTATGGCTGACCTCCCGGTTGATTTTCGCCCGCGACTGGCGGCGAAAGCGCGTTTGCGTTGGGACCCGGTAGAAAAAAAAGAGATGTTAGTGTTTCCCGAAGCCGCACTGATGCTAAATGACAGCGCCACGGCGATTCTCAAATTATGCGACGGTGAACGGTTGGTCGAGCAGATTGTTGACGCATTAGTCGCGCAGTTTATGGGAGCCGATCGCAGCGTGATTGCCAATGAAGTCGCAGTATTACTCACCCGCTTACATACGCGCGGTTTGCTGGAGACCTAAAAACTATGGCTGCTCCTCGTCCGTACACCTTGGTTGCTGAGTTGACCTATCGCTGTCCGCTACGTTGCCCCTATTGTTCGAATCCCATCAACCTCCAGTTAGTAAAAACCGAATTGACGACCGAGCAATGGTGTCGAGTTTTTTCGGAAGCGGCGGAGTTGGGTGTTGTCCAACTGCATTTGTCTGGCGGCGAACCGGTCGTCCGCAAAGATCTGCCCGCCCTTATTCGGCATGCGCGTCACTGTGATTTGTACACCAATCTGATTACTGGCGGCACCTTGCTCACAGAGGACAGCCTCCGACAGTTTCGTGACTGTGGACTCGATCACGTGCAGCTGAGTATACAAGACACCGAACGAGACACGGCAGAACTCATTGCTGGCGTGCGGTCGTATGACAGGAAGTTAGAGGCGGCACGCCTCATCAAGAAGCTTGGATTTCCGCTCACGCTCAATGTCGTGATCCATCGGTACAACATCGCTCACGTTCCTGAGTTGATCGCCCTCGGAGCGGAACTCGGCGCGCAGCGGCTGGAACTGGCCAATAGTCAGTATTACTCATGGGCGCTGGAGAATCGGAACGCCTTGTTACCAACCCAGGCCCAGCGCGATGAGGCCGCGAGCATTGCACGGGAGGCGCGCGAGCGCTATCGCGGTACGATGGAAATTGTCTTCGTGCAGGTCGATTATCTCACCACGGAACCGAAACCGTGCATGGGTGGCTGGGCACGAACGTACATGTGCATTACTCCCACTGGGGAGGTCTTGCCGTGCCATGCGGCGCATACCATTCCCAATCTTCACTTTGACAATGTCCAGCACCAATCGCTGACGACCATCTGGCGTGAATCTTCCGCTCTTAATGCCTTTCGTGGTGATGCGTGGATGCAAGAGCCGTGTCAGAGTTGTCCGAAGAAAGCAACGGATTTTGGCGGCTGTCGGTGTCAGGCCTTTTTGTTAACCGGCGATGCCGCAGCCACCGATCCGGTCTGTCACCTATCGCCTCGGCATGATGTGGTTGTAGACGCGGTCGCCGCGGCAGAACAGGGAGATGCTCCACTGGTCTATCGCGATCAGAAAAACAGTGAACGGTTATTGGCGCGCTTATGAGTACCTCTACAGAATCAGGAACGACAAGCACGACAGAAACAGCAAAGCCGACGAGTCCAGCTGGTGCACGCGGTCGGCAAAAGGGGAAGAAGGGCGTGGATTCCTCCATTGGCGTGATGGGCGGTTTAGTAGTGATAATGATTATCTGGGCCTATATGAAAAGCCCCGATCTGCCACTGCGGGGATTGCAGACAACCTGGGGACTCTTACAAGATGTGTGGCTCCCGCTGTTGTTGGGATTGCTGCTCGCTGGTTTTTTCGATGTCCTGGTCTCCAGAGAATTCTTGGTCAAATGGATGGGCGAGCAGTCGGGGTGGAAGGGCATCGTGGCCGGCTGGTTGATCGGACTCGCCATGCCTGGTGGACCCTATGTGGTGTTTCCGATTGCGGCTTCGCTCCTCAACCAAGGAGTTGGTGTCGGTCCATTGGTGACCTTTATTACCGCCAAATCCCTGCTCTCACCGACACGCTTGTTTTCGTGGGAGGCTCCCTTTTTGGGCTGGCCGTTTGCGGCAGCCCGAGCGATTCCGAGCCTATTGCTTCCCCCGCTGGTCGGCCTCATCGGCCAGCGTCTTTTTACCTTCTTCAACCGTTAGCCATAGCGTTGAGGGCGAGGAGACCGCTCCCTGCTTGGATCGCCACTAGTTTTTGCAGCGGCAAGATTTGCAGCGTACCCTCAGCATCAATTTGCGCTAGACGGTCTTCGAAATGCGCGCGCATTTCTTCGCCTCTGCCTGTTTCACCAATGGACGAGGCCAAGCGATACAGCTCTCCTAAATACAGCACGCAATGAAAACTGCGGCAGACGCGCGCGTCAAACGCCTGCGCCTGTGTAGCCTCTTGCTGATAGGCAGGAGCTGTCAGCGTGTTTCTCTGGGCGAGGAGCCGTTTGGGAGTTCGCCGCAGATACTCGGCGACTGAACGGAAAAGTCGATTCTGCGGCAAGCGGTCGCGCAAAGCAACGAAGTGCGATTCGAGAATCCGGACCGTTGCTTCGGTGCGACGCATCCCTTCGGCCATGGCCTCACGGCGAGACACGCCCGCAAGGGTTGTGTCTTCAAGAATAGGATCAGTGAAATAGGGCAGTTCACAAATAAATGAGAGTGCATGGGGAACCAAGGTTTTGAGATAGTCATCCGAACTGGTACCCGTTGAGAGATAAGGGGCTGGGTCTTCCCCAAGGTTTTTTTCGAGAAAATCATATCCTTCCCGCGCACCAAAAAGTGGATAGATCGCGCGGTCCCACTGCTGAATGTATGGCACTTCGGGTTCGCCCTGATGTAAAGGCAACGCCTGCTCTGCAACCAGTTGATGAAGCTGGGGGAACAACGCTGGCAGGCGACGCGAGAGATAGAAGTATACGCCGCAGAAGCTGGCATTGTGGAGACTGTAGAAGAAATCTGGTCGGTACTGTTCCATGATCCGCATCACCACCTGTGTTTCTGCGGGAGGCGTCGCGAAATGCAGCGTCTTGTAGTGAATCGGAAACCCCCACTCCACCTGCTCATCCTGCGGGGGGCGGTAATAGTTCAGCGCATATTTGAGCGGAGAAAAAGCGCCTTTGAACCAGCCCTCGTTCAATGCGAGGCCGTCTGGATCAGACGCCTTCACCATCAGGAACGTACAATCCAACTGCTCACGCACATCCGCCCGTTCACAGAGCAGACGGCTCAAGAACTCTAGTGTCAGGATGCCGATGGGTTCATTCGGATGGGGCGCGCCAAGAAAGAGCGCCGTACGTTTCCCACGACCGATAGTGAGCAGCTCGATCGGTCGCCCTTCAGTAGAAGTGCCCATGACCTGGAGTTGCGCAAGTTGCGGGAACTCCGCGACCAACCGTATCGAGCTGTGATGCAGCTCTTCGAGCGTGAGAAATTCGTGATAGTCGGGAATCAGCTGTAAAATTTCACCGAGGTCCATTTCACCTCCCTCGCTTCCTTTCCACGGATGCCGCAAGCAACGAACCCGGTCATTGGGTCGGATGCGATATTTCTCTTCTTTCGAGTCCAGTTGAGATAGGCCCGCAACGGTTGACAATAAGCCAACACCAGCAGAATAATCCTTGCTTATGAAGGATGCTACAGGTAGCACGACGCACGCCGAGCAACGGCGGCTGGCCGCGATCATGTTCACCGACATCGTGGGCTTTAGTCGCCAGATGGGCGCGGATGAAACCCGTATGCTGCGGCTGCTCGACGTACATAATCAGCTCATCCAACAAGCAGTGAGTGCCCATCATGGCCATGTCATCAAAACCATCGGTGATGCCTTCCTCGTTGACTTCCCTTCGGTTGTGCATGCTGTGCAGTGCGCTCAGCAGATTCAGAGCCAGTTGCAAACACGCAACGCTGAGCACGACAAAGCAGAACAGATCCACATCCGCATCGGTATTCATCTCGGTGACATCGTGCAGAAAGACGATGATGTCTTTGGCGATGGGGTCAACATTGCGTCACGGCTCCAGAGTTTTGCCGAGCCGGACACGATCTGTCTTTCACAGAAAGTGTATGAAGAAGTTGCAAAGAAGATAGACCTGGGCACCGTGGTCTCGTTGGGCAAGCCTAAGTTAAAGAACATTGCCGAACGGTTCCAGGTGTACGCTCTGCTGTCCGAGTCACCTACGGGACTGCGCCAACGCTTACAAGTGCAGCGGCTCAAACTGTCGCGGCGGGTACGCCCAGTGCACTGGCTGAGCGTAGCCGGGTTACTTCTCATCGCTGGCACTCTTATCACCGTTCGTTATCTGCCCTTTCCTATTTTCAACTCCGAACTCCGAACTCCCAACTCCCAACCGTTGCCCCTGCCGGACAAACCTTCCATCGTCATCCTGCCGTTCGACAATATGAGCAAAGATCCGGAACAAGACTACTTCAGCGATGGCATTACCGAGGATATCACCAGTGACCTCTCCAAAATCTCCAGTCTCTTTGTCATCGCTCGCAACTCGGCGTTTACCTACAAAGGTAAAGCTGTGAAGGTACAAGATGTGAGTCGGGAGATGGGGGTGCGCTATGTGTTGGAAGGCAGCGTGCGCAAGTCAGACAACCAGGTGCGAGTCACCGCGCAGTTGATCGACGCCACGACAGGGGAACATCTCTGGGCCGAACGCTATGACCGTCCGCTCAAAGACATCTTCGCTTTGCAAGATGAGGTCGTGCAGAAGATCGTGACGACGTTGAAACTCCAGCTTACGCTGCAAGAGCAAGGGTTCATCGTACGCAAAACTACGGATAACCCGGAGGCCTATGACACCTTTTTGCGTGGGATGGAATTCAATGCGCGCGTCACGAAAGAGACTAAGGCCGTGACAGGAAACAACTTACCGCAACGGCGATTGACAGGAAGAGGGGGAGTCCGGCAAAAGAGCAGGAATGACAGATGAGACCATCGTGC
>JAYVFX010000641.1:0-5100 GCA_043772795.1 Deltaproteobacteria bacterium | reverse complement strand
GGTAGGGACGACTCCCTTTGGTCGTCAGCGCTTTGCCTGGCACGATGGCAAACTCTTCCAACGCTCAATGGTCAATAAAGACATGGAGTGGGAAGTCAGACAGGTGCTCGATAGTATCACTCCCGGTAATCCTCATTACAACGAGAAAGCCCGACTGGCCAAAACCATTCAGCGCGATAACAAGACGTGGGGTCGTGGCGATGTCGAAGAAGCGAGTTTAGCGCACTCAGATGAAAAGATGACGTGCTTTGCGTGTCACAGCTCATGGATGACTTCCTGTTTTGGTTGCCACTTACCCCAGGAAGCAAATGTGAAAGCGGAACGGCTGCATTATGAAGGAGGCGATACCCGGCAGTACAGCTCGTACAACCCGCAAGTCGTACGTGAAGATATCTATATGATCGGCATTCACGGCACCAATAAGAATCACCGCATCGCACCGGTTCGTTCCTCTAGTGCGTTGATACTGAGCTCTGTCAATCTCAATCGGCAACGCTTCTACGTCCAACAACCGCCGATCTCGACCCCAGGCTATAGCAGCCAGGCATTCAACACGCATTTCCCGCATACCGTACGCACAACCGAAACGAAAACCTGCACAGACTGTCATGTCTCGAAGCAGAATGACAACAATGCCTGGATGGCACAGTTACTGACGCTGGGTACTAACTTCGTCAACTTCATTGGACGCTTCGCCTGGGTCGCCGAGGAAGAAGAAGGGTTTGAGGCTGTCGGTGTTACCGAATGGGAGGAACCCCAAGCGGTAATTGGTAGCTATCTGCACAAACTTGCCTACCCTGCGAACTATAAAGCCCACCAGGATCATGAGCTTGAGCTGCAGGAATCTCGCCACCATCATGGTCGTAGTCAGGTCCTGCAAGTCGAGAAACGTGGCGAATACCTCTACGCCGCCCTTGGCTCAAAAGGCATGGAAGCATTTGACGTTGCCAACGTTGATAATAAGGACTTTTCTGAACGGATTGTGACTGCTCCGGTCTCTCCATTAGGACAGCGGACGTATGTACGTACCAAATACGCCACCGCAGTGGCGTTGCCAACTAACATGCCGATCGCACCGTATCGTAAGCAAGATCCGGACAACGAAGAGCAACCCTGGCATCCGCTGTATCACTACGCGTATGTCAGTGATCGTGAAGAAGGACTGATCCTCGTCAACACGGATACATTGGCTGACCGTAACCCAGCCAACAATTTCTTTGAGCGCGCCCTCACCTTCAATCCCGATAATGCGCTTAAAGGTGCAGAAACCCTGACGGTTGCTGGCACTTCCGTCTACATCGGCTGTGATCGTGGTTTGGTCGTCGTGGACATCAATCAGCCACTCACGCCGCGCATCATTGCTGAGGTGCCGCTGGTCAAGCCAACCTCAATCACCGTGCAGTTCCGCTACGCGTTTGTCACTGACTCCACAGGACTGAAAGTCCTCGACGTCACCAATCCTGCGACTCCTAAAGTTGTTGGGCAAGTGGCAATCCAGGGCGCACGTACGGTGTATATCGCTCGTACCTACGCTTACGTTGCCGCCGGATCACAAGGCATCGTTATTGTTGATGTCGAACGTCCCGAGAATCCGGTTATTGACCAAGTGTACAACGCCGAGGGGAAGATCAACGATGCACACGATATCAAAGTGGCGTCGACGAACGCAAGTTTGTTCGCGTATGTCGCCGATGGTCACAACGGTCTCAGAGTGCTGCAACTCACATCACCAGAAACCGTGCCAGGATACTTAGGGTTTAGCCCACGTCCGGCACCACGACTGGTTGCGACCCGTCATACCCATGGCCCAGCACTGTTTATCGCTAAAGGGCTAGACCGCGACCGTGCGGTTGACGAAAGCGGCAATCAGATCAGTATTTTCAACCGGATCGGGGCTCGGCCGTTCAACCTCCATGAAATGCAGCAGATGTATATCCGTGACGGTCAGATCTTCCAGGTTAGCGATACCCCACCCGGTCCGCCGCTACGGATTGAGACGCAAGAAGACACTGGCAAACAAGCTTCTGAGGAGAAGGCAACGGTCAAACGCGAGGGTTGAGAGTTATGTTTCGAGAAAACCGAGTGGCTCATTTCACCAGTGCGGTTCTCACCGCCTATGTGTTGCTCTCAATGAGCAGCGTGTCATCGCTCAATGCGCAGGAGGCAGAACAACCACCTCCGCCCCCTCCTGCTTCAGATACTCCCCCGGCTGCCGCACTAGAAACGCCCACGCTCAAGGTTGGGCAGTACGTAGGTGCAGCAACGTGCGCGTCAGGGACGTGTCACGGCAGTGTCGAGCCGCGGGACCTCTACAAGGTCAAGCAGAACGAGTATTTCATCTGGCTCAAACAAGACCGTCACACGCAAGCATACAATGTGTTATTGGCGGATAAATCAGCCCGTATCGTACGCAACCTCAAGATCAAAACCAAAGCTCAGGAAACAAAAATTTGCCTCGATTGCCATGCGATGAATGTGCCCACGCGTGCCCAGGCAAATACCATCGACTTGGCAGAGGGAATCTCATGTGAATCATGTCACGGTGCCGCTGGTGGCTGGTTAGCTCAACACACGGCAGATGGCTGGACCCACGAAAAATCAGTGGCCGCAGGGATGCGAGATCTGCGTGGCCTGGATAGTCGGGCGAAGAACTGCTTGGCATGTCATCTCGGCAATGCCGACAAAACTGTCAATCATGAACTGATTGCCGCCGGTCATCCGGACATGATCTTTGAGTTGGACAATTACACCGCAGTCATGCCGCCGCACTGGACACCGAACACCACCAAAGGCAGACAGAGTGGGAACGACGAACCCACCGGAGGACGGGCATGGGCGGTCGGCCAAGCGGCAGCGTTCCGCGAAGGAATGTTGCAGATGGCTCGGCGCGCACGTTCGAATCACTGGCCCGAGTTTGCCGATATGAATTGCTATGCTTGTCATCACTCACTGAAAGATTCTGAATGGCGTCAGATTCGTGGCTATCGTTACAAAGCTGGAGGGCCACCGTGGAACCCGGCTCGCTATGCAGTGCTGAAACACCTCGTTGCGATGTTTGCTCCCCGTGAAAAAGCACGGATCGATTCACAGGTAGATCGTTTAGCAGAACAGATTGCGAAGCTGAGCACTCCACCAGCGACAGTAGCAGCGACGGCTGCGGATCTCGCCAACACCATTGAACGAGTAATCCCCAGTATTGAGAAAGCGAATGTAGACAATGCCACCGCCAAGCGCATTATCGATCGCATTGCCGGCGATGTACCGTATCTCGTCGAATCGGAAGTCCACTCAGTTGAACAAGCGATTATGGCTATCAATGCCTTGGTCAATGCTATGGCCCGCAACAATCCTGCAATTGCCCAGAGCGCGGTCTCGAAGACGATTGATCAACTGTATGACGACGTCAAAGACCGCGAAGGGTTTGATCGCAATAAGTTCGCGCAGCACATTGCCGAACTACAGAAGCAGTTGCAGTAGGTCTCTGACCTTCCTCGCCGGTTCGCGTCTCTAATAGAAGTTGACGAACACAATCTGTAATCCGAGCTCGTGGTGGGACAGGCGTCTCGCCTGTCCTCAGAAACAGGCTGGAAGCCTGTCCTACCAAAGCGTGACCGAACTTGACCGTCAAACTTCATCAGTCACAAAACTCTAATACGAGAAAAATTTCATAATCCGATCGAGGAACTCGCGTCGGAGTGACTCAACATGGCTACGTTGGGGTCCTACCACTGCAAGTTCTTGTTTCATGGATGCAGCTCGCTGTGTCTCCAATTGCTCCTGACGAAAGGCGAGTACTTCACTAATATGTTCGGCGAGTTGGCTATTTGCTGCTAGCATAGCCCGCATATCTTCTTTGTTCATCGTTAAGACTTCCGTATCTTCCAGTGCGACAATCGTCGCACTGCGCGGTTCGCCGGTAAGTAGCGAGATCTCACCAAAAAACTCACCGGCTGTCATCTGCCGCAGTACGTTCGCACGACTAGCCCCATTGCGAGTCGAGACTTCGACTTGCCCACTTTTAACGATGTAAAAGGTATTCCCCGGCTCTCCCTGATGACAGATCGTTTCACCACGGGCAAAAATCTGCGTCGCTAACCGCCGGGCGAGCTCCTGTCGTTGCTCGTCCGTCAGCACCTTGAGAAATTCGATCTCATGTAACAGCTGCAGATGTTCAGCGGCGGCGTCTGTAACCAGGGCAGCTCGCCGATGGTGGACCTCACGGATCGGAAAAGGAATCTCTATATGTTCGCGACGGAAGTGATACCACACTCGCTTCCGCACATCAGATTCAATCACCTGCATCCGCGCAAAATCATCAATCCACAACTTAATCGTGTAAAGAACAGAAAAATCATGGTACGCGGTGAGCCGTACTTCGGGTGGCGGCTGGTCGCACACGCCGGACACTTCACGGGCACACCGCAACAACACAACCTCGACCGTTGAAGGTGGGTGTTTATAGTGGACCCCGACCTGTACCTCACACGCATGAAGTCGCGTCGGAAAGGAATAGTTATGAATTTCCATCTTGGCCACCATGCTGTGAGGAAACGAGACGTGGTCTCCTTGCCTTGTGAGAAGCGTTACCGATCGCCAATCTGCGCGCTCCACACTTCCTTCATACGGCCCAAGTTTGACCCAGTGGCCGGTTAAATACGGACGGGCAATTTGCATGCCGATTCCTGCAAACAGATTGCCGAGCGTCTCCTGAAGAGCCAGACCAAGAATGATCGACAGAATCGCTGAACTGGTGATGAGCCCGGCAATATCACGCCACGCGAAGACCTGAGGCAAGAGAAAAAGAAATAATAGGAGGTAGACAATACTGCGCACTAAGGATTGGACAATCTGTGGGATGGGGGTGTTGCGACGTACGGCAAAAAGATAGTCGAAAACGAACGCGCTCACCGCCTCAACAATGGCAACGGCAAGGATGACCAGGAGGAGATAGTCAACTGACCGTAAGATAGAGGCTGGCGGATGCAGTGAGCGCGTCGGAAGGAGCTCAAGTTGTGTCAACGCCCAGGCTATGGGAAGAAGCGGAACAAGAATATACAACCAAAATCGTATGCGCGTAGTGAGGGTTTGGAGTAGCGGGGA
>JAYVFX010000640.1:0-8936 GCA_043772795.1 Deltaproteobacteria bacterium | reverse complement strand
CACACGACAGCCTCGGAGCCGCCGGGTCTCCGCCAGACAAGTGGCTCCCGCCAAAGTATTTTCCTTCGATCCTGGCTGATCATCCATGTGCTTTTCACTGCCGGATTTATTGCCTTCTCGTTAGTCCACATTCTCACTGTCTTTTATTACTGATAGGGGATGGAGTGCTCAAGCTGACAGTCCTCGAGGGCCCAGACACCGGGGCCGTATATTCGCCACCGCAGACTCTCATTGTCATCGGGCGACACAGTGACTGTCACGTCATGTTACATGATGCCTCTGTTAGTGAACGCCACTGCGAGATTCGCCAGGACGGAACTCATTTTGTTCTGCACGCCCGCAAAAGTCGCAATGGAACTTTTATCAATGATCAACCAGACCAAGTAGAGACGTACAGACTCCGCCACCTTGACCGCATTCGTCTTGGCCGGAGCTGTTTACAGATCGATCTGCCGGGAGGCGGAACCCCCGAGATCCCTCTATCTGAATCGCCTGCGCGTCAAGAACCGCAAGTAGAAAACCCAAGCGACGCAACTATTGTCCAACCAATCGATCTACCAACGCCATCAAGAGATCAGCCGTCATCTGTTCATACACAACCCCGAGTCACCCTCCAGATTACCGAGGGTCCTGGTACTGGAAAAACCTTCGAGTCTCACGTTGGCATGACGCGCTTCACCATCGGTCGTAGCCCAGCCACAGACTTTACTTTGGAGGATAAGGCAGTCTCCCGTACGCATTTCGTGATCGAGATTACTCCGAGTGGAGTAGTGCTCACTGATGAAGGGAGCCTGAACGGAACTTACGTCAACGATCAACGTGTGAGTCAGACCGAACTCAGTGGCGGCGAAGAGATTCGTGTATGTACAACACGCATGCACGTGCAAATCAGTGGCTTTGTGCGTGAGGACATTAATAGTCCCATAATCGTAATAGGACCGGAGCTCGGAACCAATCAACCCACAACAATGTCAGCACCAGTCGAAGCCGTCGTTGTGGGACCACAGGCAACTTCGCCCGTTGTGACAACGTCAGCGGACAAAGAGCTGACGTCACCCTCTCCCATTCGTCGACAACAAATCTTCCTAGCGGTGATAATAGCCGGACTGGGCATCGCCGTGGTCGTGGCTTGGATCAAGCCCATCCTGTTCGCACGGGGTTCGCTGTCTTCGGTCCATACCCATTTGGAGAGCGAATGTAGTACGTGCCACCCGTCATGGGGTAGGCGATCTATTGACACAACCTGTGGGGTCTCAGACTGTCATCCACAGGTCCTCCAGGCGAGCACTCAGATACAAGATCGATGCACAATGTGTCATAAGGAACATCGTGGACGCACATTTCTCCTCAGAGGAACGGAAGAGCAATGTTGGCAGTGTCATAAGGACAGCTTCCAGAGCCGACCTATGCGACGCTTCTATGCCAATACTTTTCTGGGCGTAGGCGATCAGAGCGGTCGAGCGGAGTTGCGGTGGGCTATTCCCGGCAATGCAGAAGAACGACGCACGTGGCAGGAAAGCGGGCCTCATACCGACACAGGTCTCCGATTCGCACACGCCGCGCATGCCAAAAGTTCCCAGGTTGATACCTGCCTCAATTGTCACCAACCGTTACCAGGAGAAATAATCAATGCGCTGGGATCAGCAAGCGCATTCCCCTCTCATGAAGAATGTATCGCCTGTCACACGGAGGTTGGAGATCGTGATCCTCTTGTCTCGACTCGCGCTGCATCCGGAGCGTGCAAGAAGTGTCATACGCGTGACAACCAGCGCGTCACTCACGAACCACGCCCGTTCCGCTATGTGAATTTTTCCCATGACAATCACAAAGTCGAGCCGTGTGAAACCTGCCATGTCACAGTCACCACACAGCTAGTCTACGAACCAGTGATTCGTTCTGCTCTCTATCCGCTACCAATGGAGGCGTGTAAATCGTGCCATGAAGAACAACGCATAGCGACCGGCTGCATCTCTTGCCATCGCTCCCACCATAACTACATTACACAGGACAAACCCACGCGTAGCGTGCTTGAACACGTGAGTCTCCTGACGATGCTCATCTGTCTGTTAACAGTCAGTGTGGTCGCAATTGTTTATAACTATGCACGGCAACAAAAAGGTGGGGGTTGACCCCTTCTCACCTTCACTCCAATAGTGTTCGGCACAAATTTTGGCGTTGGGCAAAGTAATTCCCTCTCCCTCCAGGAGAGGGCTAGGGTGAGGGAACCTAATAAGGAATCCCCTTCTTTCTTCCCCTCATCCTGTCCTTCTCCCGGAGGGAGAAGGAACCCATTGGCACATCTGCACAACGAGTGCCGAACACTATTGCCTTCACCCCTACCTGGACTTGTGCGGACAACTACTACGAACGAAGCCTACCTCACGATAGCAACCACACCGTCGAATCGTTTTTCTAAGCTATATTGCACAACCGCTTGGGCGGTTCCTATGCCGTCGCGGATATCCGAACGAGTAAATAAGATCTTCGCCCTTTTTGCCGGGTTTCCCTCCAAAGAGATGTCCTGGTCGGCTAGGCTGATTTTAACAGATAGATCCTCGCACTTTTTCACGTCGTCGATTGTCTGCTTGACTTCTGCCCTGTCCAACCCTAGTCGTTCCAGCGCTTGACTATCTTTCTGTTCAATCGCCCGTCGATAACGTTCGACCCAGTCACGAACTTCATCTTTGCTCAGGGGGTCCACAGATGGTTTGGTAGTAGGCTGACGGACTTTTACTACCCATGTCTTAGGTTTACTGCGTAACCCATCACGATTGATCGCAGTGGCAGATACAGTAACGGAACCTTCTCGCTCCTCAACCAAGCGAAATTGTGATGACTCCAGGCTTTGGCGCACATTGCCGTCAACAGTCCATTCAACCTGCATATTCGCCTTTCCTCGAACGCGTGTGGAAGGCTCGACAGTCACGGAAAAAAGAACTTCGCGTCCGACTAAAGTAGGAACTTCTGCTCCTTTTGGCCGTGCGTCAACGATTTGTGGCGTAGGAACAGTAACTGCCCACTCGATCGTATCCGTGCCGCCAGTCTTGTCCGTTACCTGGGCGACGACTTTGTGACTCTCGCCCTCCGTCGGCACCTGGATCTTCTGGCTTATTCCCTGACCAACCTTCTTGCCGTCCAACGACCAAATCGGCTCCCCCGCATCGTTATCAACGTCGCTCACCTCCACCGAGAACGTCAGCTCCTGACCACCGGTTGCCTCAATCGTTTGTCCAGCTGGTGACACCCGCCGCAGCTGCGGCGGCTGCGGACGATTCTGCACAACAACATTCTTCCATACTCTCTTGTCCCGCTCCTGCTCGCCCTCTCGCAACACCACTGTGATTGATTTTGCTGTGTCCTCACCCTCATCATAGCCCGGTTCATAGGTC
The DNA here is from genome assembly GCA_043772795.1 of Deltaproteobacteria bacterium. Classification (GTDB taxonomy): domain Bacteria; phylum Desulfobacterota; class Binatia; order Bin18; family Bin18; genus VGTJ01. The sequence continues at coordinate 5,547 of JAYVFX010000640.1, read as the reverse complement.
CATTGAGGTTCGGACGTCGTCTGGCGTTTGTTCTCCCCCACGTACCACTCGTACCGTAGTGATTTACTACTCGTGAGGTCTACAATTACCTTGAACGTCTGTCTTCTCCCCTCCGCGATAACTATTTGTTTCTCTACCGATGGTGTCATCTCTTTGATGCTAGGAGCTGTTTTAACAACAGTAATAGTCCACTCGATGGTATCCGTGCCGCCAGTCTTGTCCGTCACTTGGGCGACGACTTTGTGACTCTCACCTTCCGTCGGTACCTGGATCTTCTGGCTTGTCCCCTGACCAACCTTTTTGCCGTCTACCGACCAGCTCGGTTCCCCTGCATCGTTATCAACATCACTTACCTCCACCGAAAACGTCAGCTCCTGACCACCAGTTGCCTCAATCGTTTGTTCAGCTGGTGACAGTTGCCGCAGCTTCGGTGGTTGCGGACGGTTCTGCACAACCACATTCTTCCATACTCGCCGGTCGCGCTCCTGCTCGCTCTCGCGCAATACCACTGTGATTGATTTTGCGCTGTCCTCGCCCTCATCATATCCCGGTTCATAGGTCCATTGGGATTCGGATGTCGTCTGGCGTTTGCTCTCCCCGACGTACCACTCGTACCGCAAAGACTGGGCGCCCGCTGCGTCCACAGTCACTGTAAATGTTTGCGGCTTCCCCTCCTCAAAAACAATCTGTTTCTCTAACGGCGGGGTTATCTCTACAATCTTCGGAATGGCCTTAGGAGGCCAAAAATATACTCCGACTGCTACTGCCAAGAGACAAGCAACCACCCCAATAAAGTACTTTAAGTCGAAACTACCACGAGAAACCGTATCACTTAGAGTTTGTTGAGTAGTGGATACACCTTCTCGATTCACTTCAGGATTAACGGGACCTTCCGTCTTACGAACGAGAGGAGGCACGGCAGAAATTGCGGTTATATCTGTATTTCCCACCGCAGGTGTTCGATTCACTTCACGGACAACCGTTGGCGGTTCTTCATGGACGGGTGTTTCTGAGAGCGGCGACCTCGCTTGAATAGACGTATCTCTCTCGGGTGGTAACATGACGCGCGTCGCATCTTCAGCATCTTGCAGTTGTTGAGCACGAACTTTCGCATCAAGACGCAGTTGCGAAAACAAGCGTTCGCCTTCAGTGAAATCTCGTTGCGCGCCGACGAAATCTGTCTGCCGCAGTGCTTGCTCTGCGTCCGATACAAGCGCTTCTGTTTCCCTGAATCGCGCGGGAAAAAACTCCGCCGCTCGTTCCTTTGCTGCTGCTTCACGGGCAGTCTCCGCTTCCTGTTTAGCTAGTTCCGCAGTTGTTCTGGCTTTCTTTCTCCGTTCCGCCTCTTGGCGAGCCACACCGAACTGGTCTTGCGCACGAGTGAAGTGCTCTTCTGCCTCTTCCCATTTTGCGCTAATGAGAGCCTCTTCTCCTTTAGTTTCCTCTTGTAGCGCTTGACGGTACAGCTCCTGACTAAATACTCTGACTTCAGCGTGCTCAGCCGCGCCACGACTTGCTTCAGTCTTTCGCTTGGCGTCGATTGCACGTTGCCGGCGTCGTTCCCTTTCGTGTGCGGCGTGTTCGGCGATCTCCTGAGCTATTTTGGCGAACTGTTGTTCTGCTTCCTGGTATAAGGCTGCTGCGCTCGCAAGATCTCTTTGCTGCTCGTGTTGCTGCGCAGTCGTGGCGCTGGTCGTGGCTTGCTCCCATTGTCTTCTAGTGCGCTCCTGACGTGCTCCAGCCCGTTCTGCCGCTTCTTGCGCACGCATCATGTGTTCGCGTGCGCTCGCTACACTGCGTGACAGACGCTCTCCCTCAATCATCCGAAAGAGCGCTTCATAACGTAGTTGAATTTCCTGATACAGTCGTTCCGCTTGTTCGTACTGTTCGGCGGCAAGGTGGGTCTGCGCACTCTGGTAAAGCTCATCAGCTTCTCGATACTGAGGGTAGTTTTCAGTACCTGGGTCAGCAGCACGGACACGCTCTTGTGCCGCTAACGTCTGTTGTGCCAAGCGCATCACCCGTTGCCATTGCTGCCGTCGTTCAGTCCGCGCCTGATTCTCTGCTCGGACATAATGCCGTTGCGCGTCTCCAAGAAGCTGCTGTGCGGCGGTGAGGTCTCCCCGGTCCGCGGCAGCGGCGGCTTGCGCCTCAGCTTCATTTCCTTGTGTGAATGTGTCAGCAGCTAACGCATCCGCGTGCGCTTCTCGAGCTGCTCTTTTCGCTGCCTGCACCTGGGTCTGCTCACGCGTCACCTGCTCTCGGAGAGTTTGTTTGGCGACTGACTCACGAGCCTCAGCAAAGACTCGTTGTGACTCTTCATAGCAGCGTATCGCTTCCTGATACGATTTCTCACTCAGTAGATCGTTGCCCTTTTTCTGTAACGCGAGGGCTTGTTCGTATCCTACCTGCGCTTTGTCTTGCGCCTGAATTGACTCGGCATTGTTTCGCGCCGCCTCCACCGCACGTTGCATTGCCTCGGCTTTTTGTTGGAGCGTAGAAAGAAGGAGTTGGACGGTTTCGTCGAACAACTGTTGCGCATGCTTGTATCCTTCGGTCGCTTTTCCGTACTCACGATCGCCTTGATGCTGTGTGGCACGTCTTTGAGCGTCAAGGCCTTGGCGGTACGACGGTTGAGCGTCCGCGTCGGCTCCTATAGCGAGAACTCGCCTCTGTGCATCCTCAGCTAACTGCGCCGCTCGCACCATCTTCCCTTGAGCCTGCTCAACATGCGCCTGCCGTTGTGCTTGGCCATACTTCTGCGACGCAGCCAGATACAAGGTACGAGCTTGCGTAAAGTCTTCACGTTCCAGTGCCGCTGCCGCCTGTTGCTCGCTGCGCTTCCCTTCTTCCACTACAGCTGCAGCAAGTGTGTCTGCTCCTTCACGGCGGGCGGCCTCACAGGCAGTTGATGCCTCAGTCTGGGCCGAGCGAGCTTCCTCACGCCGGGTTTCTCGATAGGCAAGATCGCGCGCGTCTTCGAACTGGCTCCGGGCATCAGCGTATAGTTTCCGAGCTTCCTCATATGCCGCTTGTTGAAATCGCGCCTCCGCAGCAGCGAGCGATGAAACTGCGCGCTCATAACCTATCGACGCATGCTCACGGGCTCCTTGGCGGTCTGCATCGCCTTTTGCTGTTTCAACTTCACGACGGGCCTGCTCCGCTCGACTCCGTAGTTTCGCTTTTGTGGCCTCTTCACGCGCTTGCCTAAAAGACGCGAGCGCCAGGTCGAAGGTTTCTTGCGCTAACGCATACTGCGCTTCACGGAAGTGCGTGTTCGCCTCGTCCTCCTGAGCTTGTCCCTGCTCAAACAAGGCGTGAGCCCACTGCACCGCCCCAGCCTGTTCAGCGTCTTCCCTCGCCGCTTTTACCGCTGTTTGTAAAGGGAGGACGGCCAGTCGCTGTCGCTCCTCTTGGAGTCTACGAATCTCGGCATCGATTGCGTCCAGATCTTGCTTGCCTTGTTGAGCGGGCGGCTGTTCAATAGTCGCGGCCTTAGACTGCTCATGACTCTGCTTCGGAGTCTCTCGTGCTGACGACTGCGGCAAAGGGACGGACGGCTTCACCGGAGCTGATCCGCCGAAGCCGACAGTCCGAGTCTTGTCCCCATCGAGGGCCCACCAACACGCCTCTAGATCGTTGAGAAAGTCAGCCATGCGTCGGTAACGTCTGTCACGCGACTTAGCGATCGCCTTCTTTACCAGCCCGACAAACTCCGGCATGGTCGGACGAGCAAAATATGGCTCATGTTCGCGCTCGTCGCTCAGGACCTTCCCCAGTACGTCAGGTTCTCCGAGCCCGGCAAAGAACTGCTTGCCTGTATACATCTCGTACATGACCATGCCGAGTGAATACACGTCAGCACTACCAGTGAGAGGGTCGTGACGCAGTTGTTCTGGAGAACTGTACTTCCATGTCCCAATCATGAATCCCGTGCGAGTATGATCCTCTTTCGCTTCATCAAGTTCCTTGGCGATGCCGAAGTCCAGCAGCACTACCCGCCCGGAAAAGTCCTCGATCATAATGTTCGTCGGTTTGATGTCGCGATGGATCACAGACGGTGACTGCGAATGACTGTACGCCAGAGCAGTGGCAATCTGGCGTGAGAGTTCGAGCACTTCAGGCAGGGGCAAGGGACCTTTTTCCTGCAAATATTCCTTCAGCGTTTTGCCCTGAATGTACTCCATCACGATGTAAATCATACCCAACGCGTCGTCTCGTCCGTTCCCGAGGACTTGGACGATATTGCGGTGCCGTAAACGTGCCAGTACGAGAGCTTCCTGCTCGAACCGTCCCAGTGTCGATGGGCTTCCGAGCAGGTAAGTAGGCATCGCCTTGAGTGCAAAAGTTGTCTTTTGTTCGGTGTGACGCACCTTGTACACAACCCCTTGCCCTCCCCGGCCCAACTGCTCTAGCTCTTCGTATTTCCCGGAAATAACTCTCGCCATAACGACAACACCGTTCAGAGTCTGATCGTAAGGGTTTGCTGCTATTCCGCGTCTTCTTCGTAGCGCAATATGATTACAGTGGCGTTGTCTGGTCCGCCGCGGGCATTGGCCAGAGAGATGAGCGCCTCACACCCATTGTGTGGATCATTAGCAGTGTGGCGGATTACTCCCAAAATCTCCTCTTGTGTTACCACACCATGGACGCCATCACTACACACGACAAAGATATCGCCAGGCTCTGGTGTCTCGACCCGCAGGTCAGGTTGAACGGTCGGACGAACCCCGACTGCTTGCATTAGTATGTGACGATGGGGAGAGTCCTTCACCGTCTCTGGGTCGAGATTGCCCGCTCGGATCAGCTGTTGCACGACGGAATGATCCTCGGTCAACTGCTCAATCTGGTCACCGCGAATACGATACACACGGCTGTCTCCCACATGACAGATACTGGCTTGTTTTGTTGCCTCCTCGAAAAGGATCGCAGCGACCGTTGTTCCCATCCCACTCAAGCGCGCATCCTGTTGGCTCATGTCTAATACTTTGTTATTCGCCTGCTCAAGCGCAATAAGTAACCGGCGCCCGCCGAGCGAAGTCTGTCCCGAAACATCAAACATCGGTGTGAGATCTTGGTCCTGTGTGGCTTGCAATGAGGCTTGCATCACCTCGACTGCAACACTACTGGCTACTCCCCCACCAACGTGACCGCCCATTCCGTCAGCAACGACATAGAAGGCGGTCTCCTGAAAAAAACCAAAGGCGTCTTCGTTGACGCGACGAACTTTTCCGGTATCCGTTGCTGCTGCTCCTTGGAGTGGCATAAATCCCTCCTTACTCCTGCATAACGATTATGCCATCGCCGCAATGCATAGCCGTCCACCGACCCGTCTTGCACTGATGTAACATTGCCTCGACATTCAGTTCTGTCAAGAGAAACCACGGACGAAAAGCCGATTTGTCGCCCCTCGAAACCGTCAGATAGTTGGATTACATGCCCCAACGAGCTGATGTCAGGACACTTTTCGTAAATGATGGAAATCATTAGATTTTAAGGGGTTTTGCGGGGATTGGTCTATGTCCGTCTGACGACCTTTCAAAGCAA
>JAYVFX010000639.1:0-13774 GCA_043772795.1 Deltaproteobacteria bacterium | reverse complement strand
GTGACGCCTTTGCCTTTGAGCCGTAATACTTGCCCGCTCTGACTACCCGCAGGAATCTTGAGTTTGACGTCACCATGGGGAGTCGGGACGGTAATGGTTGCCCCACTTACTGCTTCGCCAATAGTTACTGGTACGTCGAGATACAGATCGGATCGCTTACGGGTCAACGCTGGATGCGGCTGGATGCGGATCTCGAGATACAAATCACCGGCGGGGCCTCCACCACTATGTGCTGCACCTTACCTGCCAAACGAATACGGGTGCCTTCATCTACACCTGCCGGTATCTTCACAGTCAATTTCTCTGGCGATGTGATGCGACCACTGCCACCGCATTGGCTGCATCCTCCAGGGCTCAGCCTGCCAGAACCGCCGCAGCGTGCGCAGGTACGGAAAAAAGCCACAGGGTCAGTACCAACACGAACTTGTCCTTGTCCTCCACATTCGGTGCACACGCTGCTCTGGCGTCCGGCGCGCCCTCCAGTCCCATGACAGGTAGGGCATGGGACTGGACGTTGGATAGCAATGGTCGTACTGGTGCCGCGGACAGCATCGAGGAGGTTGAGATCGAGACTGTATTCCAGGTCTTGCGCTGGAGTGACGTCTGGCTGTGAACGGCCACCGCGCCCAAAGCTACCAAGAATGTCACCGAAAAGATCTTCAAATCCGGGTCCCGTACTGGAAGTGGCGCGATTCCCTCGTTGCCGAGAGGTAGAGCCTCGAGCGCTATTCCATTGCCGGTAGGCACGCATTTGTTCTGCGTTAAACCCTGATTGAAGTCCCTCCTCGCCAAATTCATCATAGAGCTTGCGCTTGGACTCATCACTAAGAACGTCATGAGCCAAGGACACTTCTTTGAAGCGCTCTTCAGCTTGTTTGTTCCCTTGGTTAACGTCGGGATGATACTTCCGTGCAAGCTGCCGATAGGCTTTTTTAATCTCGTCGGTTGAGGCGGTGCGGCTGACTCCCAGTACGGTGTACCGATCTTTTTTGGCCACTACTTAATCTCTTTTCCAGGCTCTGACCAGACTTTTCCAGCGGCGATTTCACGCAGGGCCGTCACCACGTCTTTGTTCTCGGAGCTGACGAGCGGCCGTGCTCCTTTGAGCAATTCCTTTGCCCGTCGTGCAGCGATCACAATCAACTGGAAACGGTTTGGGATCTTATGGAGACAATCTTCAACGGTAATTCGTGCCACGCGAGTCCTCCTTCGGAGAGCAACGGTTGTTCCCTTTGCTTCCTGAACACAGTTACAAAGTAATACCGAAAAGAGAGAAGTAAAGAAACCTCGGATGCGAAAACAGGGGTGAAATAGAAAACCAGGGATTGACGGATAGCTGCCGATTGATTACGCAGTGAGAGAACTTATGAGTATGCGACAGCGGCGCTATCACCTCTGGATCACTAGTGTGGTCATTGCAGTTCTTCTCTCGTTTCTGGCAGGGACGAGTCTGGCCTGCTTCCAGAAAGGCACCAACAGTATCGCCATCGCAGAAGCGTGCTGCCAGAGCCAGTGCCAACATGCGATGACTGGCGAGGCCGCAACTGACTGCTGCCAGAGCCACCACGCACAAGCTTCTCAAACATTTCCCTCTTCGTCTCCAGCAAAGACTGTAGTCCTTGCAGCCTCTATTCTGTCCTTTGCTCTTATCCCACCTGCAGCGTTGCAAAGCCTAGAGCGGCCTTGGGTACGTCGGCCCCTTGAGGAGCGACCCTCTCCGCCTTCACCCTTCTATACCCTCCACTGTGCTCTGCTGATCTGATCCATCTCTTTTTCCGCTCTGTTAGAGAGGACTCAAGTGCCTCTCTAAGTTAAGAGCGGCTCCTTCTCATTACGACTTCTGTTCGCCCATCTTCCTTGCCTTCATTGGCGTGACGGAAGTGGCGCGGTGTCGTTTGTCGCCTTCATGAGGTACATGATTTTTCCGTTGTGCTTGTAGAAAACAGAGCGCACGGAACAAATAGAAAGTGAGGATACGATAATGAAACTATGGAAAAATATCGACATTGTGGCAACAGCACTACTGTTTGTCACGCTTGGGCTTGTGTCTTTGAGATCAGTCGTGGCCGAGGAACATATGACCCATATGGAGCAGATGATTACCGGCGCGAAGGCGCCGGCCGACCATGACGCTCTTGCCGCCTCGTATGAAAAAGAAGCCCAAGAAGCACGCCAGAAACAAGCGGAACACCAACAGATGCGGGACGCGCACGCCACGATTCCCGTGCTGAAAACGAAGACTGGGGCAGTCGCCCATTGCAACGCAATCGCTAAGAAGTACGAGGAGATCGCGAAAGAGTATGAGGCGCTCGCAAAGATGCACAGGGAAATGGCCAAGGCGGCTAAGTAAGCACGGATATAGTCTACGCAGGGAGGGGCATCTCAAGAGCGAGGCGCCCCCCTCAGGAGAATTCCATGTATGAAACAATTTATGACAGAGGCATCCCGCTGTTTCTTGGCGCCCTCTTAGTGTGTATGAGCCTTGTGTTCGCTCTGCCTCGCGCCAGCTTTGCGGAGGGCGGCACAATGAGTGAGGCGCGAACAGACGACACTGCACACGGCAACGAAGAGGAAGCGGTGTTCCTGCACGAGACGTTGCCTCTGGACGCTGTACTCACCTACGCGCAGGAGCACAACCCGACGATCCGGGCGGCGCGCAGTCGCACAGTGGCCGCACAGCACGTGCCTGCGCAAGCCTCCGCCTACGACGACCCCGTGGTGATGTGGGACAACTGGAATACGCCGGAGAACCTTCGCCTCAATGAGGCGAGCAATAACATCTTTCGCCTCTCCCAAAAGATCCCTTTTCCGGGAAAGCTTCGCTTAAAAGGTGAGATCGCGGCCAAGGAGGCAGCGCAACGAGAGGCAGAGCTGAGGGCCGCAGCGATTGACACCGTGGCCCAGGTGAAAAAAGCGTACTACGATCTGTGGCTGATCTACCAGAACTTGCAGATCTATAACCGAGACAAGAAGCTCGTGGCGCAGTTTGCCGAGATCGCCGAGCGGAAATATGCCGTTGGCCAGGTCTCTCAGCCCGATGTCCTGCGGGCGCAGGTGGAGTTGACCCACCTGATCAACCGGGTGACGACCGCAACCCTCAATCTGAGCAAGGCGCACGCGCAGCTCAATGCTCTTCTCAGCCGTCCCTCTGAGGCTCCGCTCGGCCTTCCCCACGATCCTCCTCCTCCGGTCATCGCCTATTCTCTGGAGGACCTCGCAAAGCAAACGCTTGCGCATCGACCAGACCTGGTCTCCCAAGTCAGCACGGTGGAGAGAGAAAATCTGGCCCTCGCCCTGGCCCGTAAGGCGTACTATCCCGACTTCGAGGTGTCGGTGAGCCGTTTCGTCAACTTCGACCAGCGCGACGGCTTCGGGCTGACGGTCTCCGCCTCCATCCCCTTGGCCTTCAAGCACAAGTATGACGCTGGGGTGGAGGAAGCGGTCGCTAACCACGAGACCGCCCAGAGTGACCTCCGACGTTTGCAGGACCGCGCCCTTTTTGAGGTCAAGCAAGCATTGGTGGAAGCACAGGTAGCGCTGGAACAGCGGAATCTCTTTCTCTACACTCACATCCCGCAAGCTGAGCAGACCCTGGCCGCCTCACAGATTGGCTACCAAACCGGGAAGATTGATTTCCTCTCACTCATCGACAGTGTCCGGGTCGTTGAGCAAGTCCACTTGGAGCACCTCATGGCCGCAGCGAATTTTGAGAAGGCGTGGGCGGACTTAGAGCGGGCCGTAGGGCAAGCATTACCAAGGAAGTAACCATGCGATCACAAAAAGTGTATATCCTCCTCGTCGTTTTTCCGCTCCTCGTTGCGCCGTACGGGGTCGGAGGGGCGGCTCCGTCCGAGGGCCCAATGCCAGGTGGTCACGACAGCGTGATGCGGACCATGCCCGAAAGTGCGTCGCCTGCAATATCCATGGGCGAAGACAGGGCAACCGCCACCCAAGCCACGATCCGTCTGTCTCCCGCACAGCGCCAGATGATCGGCGTCACATCCGCCGTTGTCGAACAGACGGCCCTGAAGAAGACCATCCGTGCGGTGGCGCGCGTGGACTTTGACGAACGCCGCCTGACTGATGTGACCTTCAAGATCAGCGGTTGGGTGCAGGACCTGTTTGTCGACTACACGGGTAGGCGTGTCCGCAAAGGTGAGCCCTTGCTCACCCTCTACAGTCCGGACCTGGTCACCAGTCAGGAAGAATACCTCCTCGCGCTTCGTACCAGAGACCAACTCGCCCGAAGTTCCCTGCCCGAAGCGCGGAACGGCAGCCAAGGGTTGGTCGAGGCCGCGCGGCGTCGCCTCTTGTTGTGGGATCTCACCCCGCAGCAGCTCAAAGTTCTGGAAGAGCGTGGTACACCGCAGACGTACCTAACCCTCTTTGCTCCAGCCTCAGGGATAGTCGTGGAGAAAATGGCGGTGAAAGGTATCCGGGTGGAACCGGGGATGAAACTCTACCGTATCGCCGACCTCTCCACCGTCTGGTTGTATGTGGACATCTACGAGTATGAAGTGCCACTGGTGCGCGAGGGCCAAAAAGTCACCATCGCGCTCTCCTATTACCCTGGGGAGACCTTCAGCGGCAAAATTACCTACATCTATCCTTACCTGGACACGCAGACTCGGACCAATAAGGTGCGCTTGGAGTTTGCCAATCCGCAAGGGAAACTCAAGCCTGGCATGTATGCAAATAGTGAGATCGAGATTAACCTTGGCTCTAAGCTCACCGTCCCTGAGAGCGCGGTGTTGCAGTCGGGGCTCAGGCAACTGGTTTTCGTCGATCAAGGCCAGGGTGTGTTCGCGCCGCGCGAGGTGACGCTCGGCGTCAAGGCCGACTCCCGCTTCGTCGTGCTCGACGGCCTCACCGCGGGCGAACGAGTGGTCACCAGTGGCAACTTTCTACTCGACTCTGAGAGCAAGTTGCAATCCGCGACCAGCATGATGGGGATGATGGGTGCGATCGGCATGGGCGACTGGAAGATGGAGAGCGCCAAGCCTATGGAGATGGGCGCCCAAACCGCGCAGGCAAAACCCACGGAGAAAAAGGTCGGCACACTGACGGTCACGGTCTCCACCGCAGCGGAACCGGCCAAGCTCGGGGAGAATACCCTGCGGGTGCAGGTAAAAGACAGCGCGGGCAAACCGGTGACTGATGCCGCAGTGAGCGTCGACTACACCATGGATATGCCCGGCATGCTGATCGACAAAGCGGACGCGAAGCACGCAGGCGCGGGCGTCTATGAGGCTCCCGTGCGTTTCGCCATGGCCGGGCCGTGGGGAGTAACGGTCAGTATCCGGCGTCCTGGGCAGGCAGAGGCGCGCGAACGATTCACCGTCAGTGTGGGACAATAAGAGGACTCAGATATGATTAACGCGCTCATCGACTCTAGCGCTCGTAACCGCTTCCTTGTCCTACTCCTCGTCTTCTTCGCCACGGCGTGGGGTGTTCGCTCCATGTTCCGTGTCCCCCTTGACGCCATTCCCGACCTCTCTGACCCGCAGGTCATCATCTTTAGCGAGTGGCCTGGTCGCAGCCCCCAGCTCGTCGAAGATCAGATTACTTACCCAATCGTTTCCTTACTGCTTTCCGCACCACGAGTGAAGGCGGTACGCGGACAGTCGATGTTCGGTGACTCCTTTGTTTACGTCATCTTCGAGGATGGCACGGATATCTACTGGGCGCGCAGCCGAGTCCTCGAATATATGCAAGGGATCGGTGGTAAGCTGCCTGAAGGGGTCACGCCGACGCTCGGTCCCGATGCGACCGGCGTTGGCTGGGTGTATCAGTACGCGCTGGTGGACGAGAGCGGACAACACAACTTGGCGGATCTGCGGTCCTTCCAAGATTGGTCGTTGCGCTATTGGCTCCAGAGTGTGCCTGGAGTCGCAGAAGTCGCCAGCGTGGGCGGATTTGTTAAACAGTATCAGGTCAATATCGATCCGACCCGGCTGCTCGGCTACAACGTCCCTCTACACACGGTCATTGAGGCCATCCGCAGGAGCAACAATGATGTCGGCGGCCGAGAAATCGAAATCGCCGGTACCGAACATGTAGTGAGAGGATTAGGCTACATCAAGTCACTTGCAGATATTGAACTGATTCCCGTCGCCACCAACGGCAACGGCACGCCCATTCTGATTCGCGACCTGGCGACGGTCACCCTCGGGCCGGATTTGCGCCGCGGGATTGCCACCCTGGATGATAAGGGAGAAGTGGTCGGCGGGATTGTCGTCATGCGCTACGGCGAGAACGCACTCAATGTGATTCATGCGATCAAAGCCAAGCTCAAAGAGATCGAACCGTCGCTGCCTGCGGGCGTGAAGATCGTGTCAACCTACGATCGTTCCACCCTCATTATGCGCGCTATCGAGACCCTCCGGCGCACGATTACCGAAGAGCTGATGATCGTCAGCGCGGTGATCCTCATTTTTCTCTGGCACATCCCGAGCGCCATTATTCCCATCCTCACTATCCCTATCGCCATCATTCTTTCGTTTATCCCCATGGACCTGATGCGAGTGACCGCCAACATCATGTCCCTTGGTGGCATTGCGGTCGCCATCGGCGCAATGGTGGACGCGGCGATTGTCGTCGTCGAGCAGACACACAAGAAGTTAGAGCACTGGCAGGCGGAAGGCCGGAAAGGGGACTACCGCGAAGTCATTATCTCCGCCGTGAAAGAGGTGGGTGGACCGAGCTTCTTTGCCCTGCTGGTTATCGCCGTATCGTTCATTCCCGTCTTCGCGCTAGAGGCGCAAGAGGGGCGCCTGTTTAAGCCGTTGGCCTTCACGAAAAACTTCTCCATGATCATCGCCGCCGTGTTGGCGATTACGCTGGACCCGGCCATCCGCTTGCTCTTCACTCGGCTCGACCCCTTCACGTTCCGGCCACGCTGGCTCTCCCGCATCGTCAACGCGATCCTCGTCGGTACGATCCACAGCGAGGAGCGCCACCCAATCAGCCGACCGCTGATGCGGCTCTATCAGCCGGTGGTGGAGCTGGCCTTGCGGGTTCCCAGTCTGGTGATCGCTCTGGCGATCCTGGTTGTTGTGGCGACGGTCCCGATCTTCCAGCGTCTCGGCTCGGAATTCATGCCCCCGCTCAACGAAGGCACGATCTTGCATATGCCTACCGCGTTGCCTGGCATCTCTCCAACCGAGGCGCGGCGCGTGTTGCAAGTCGAAGGGCAAATGCTGAAACAGTTTCCTGAAGTAGAGACGGTCTTTGGCAAGATAGGCCGCGCCCACACTCCCACCGATCCAGCGCCGCTCAATATGGTGGAAACCCTCGTTACTCTCAAACCGGAGGCAGATTGGCGGCCAGGAGTCACGTGGGATTCGCTGTTGAGCGAAATGGACCGCGCTGTCCGCCTGCCCGGCATGCCCAACATCTGGTGGATGCCGATTCAGACCCGCACCGAGATGCTGACCACGGGCATCCGCAGCGTATTGGGCGTCAAGGTGCTGGGACCGAGCCTGAACGGTATCGAGCAGGTCGGACAGCAGATTGAAGCGGTGCTCGCTCCCCTGCGTGGCACGCGCAGTGTCTATTACGACCGTACTTTGGGTGGTTACTATCTCGACTTCCACATCAAGCGGGAGGAGGCCGCACGCTACGGTCTAACGGTTGGTGATGTGAACGACGTCATTGAGACCGCTATCGGTGGGAAAAACATCACGCAGACGGTAGAGGGTCGTGAGCGCTATCCTGTCAACGTGCGCTATGCCCGCGAGCTGCGTGACGATATCGAGATGCTCAAGCGCGTGCTGGTGCCGACCCCCACGGGAATGCAGGTTCCCATCACGCAACTTGCCGACCTGCGCTTTTCGCAGGGACCACCGATGATCCGCAATGAGCTAGGGCAACTCGTCGGGTTTGTGTTTGTCGATGTAGCGGGGCGCGACCTCGGCGGCTACGTGGACGAGGCTAAGCGCGCTGTAGCCGAGCGGGTGCAGATTCCGCCCGGTTATACTCTCTTATGGGCTGGACAGTTCGAGTATCAACTCCGGGCCAAGGAAACCCTGAAGGTCGTTATCCCGTTCACGCTACTGTTGATCTTCTTGCTGCTCTACCTCAACACCAAGTCTGTCGCCAAAACGCTCATCATCCTGGTCGCTGTGCCGTTCTCTGCCGTCGGTGCGATCTGGCTGCTGTATTTCCTCGATTACAACATGAGCGTTGCGGTCTGGGTCGGCTTAATTGCTCTTCTGGGTGTAGACGCTGAGACTGGTATGTTCATGCTGCTGTACCTCGATCTCGCTTACCAGGAACGGCGAGAGCAAGGGCTGATGCGAAGCTGGGAAGATCTCAAACAGGCAGTGATGAATGGCGCGGTGCAGCGCCTGCGACCAAAAGTGATGACCGTCGGCGTGATGTTTATGGGGCTCCTGCCGATCATGTGGAGCCACGGCACCGGTGCCGATGTGATGAAACGCATCGCCGCGCCGATGATCGGCGGCATTTTCACGTCGTTTATCCTGGAGTTGGTCGTGTACCCAGCGATATTTGCTCTATGGAAGTGGCATGCGGAGGTCAGACCACGCGCCACGGGCACTAACTAATAGGAAGCCTCATCTACCTCCACTGTGCGCTCACGGCCCCAGCGTGCGTACAGCGCGGGAACGACGAAAAGATTGAGCACGGTTGAAGAAAACAGACCGCCGAGAAGGACGATGGCCATAGGATGTTCGATCTCTTGACCGGCCCGTGCACCGCCGATTGCCAGCGGAAGCAGCCCAAGCGCCGCCACCAGCGCGGTCATAAGAATCGGCACGACACGATCCAATGAGCCCTGGAGAATCAGCTCTGGTCCCCACGCTCTTCCCTCTTCTTGCAAGCGTCGATAGTGCGCCACCAGCATGATGCCATTGCGTGCGGTGATGCCAAGCAGTGCGAGAAACCCGACTAACGAGCCTAACGAGACCTGGCCACCAGACAAGGCGACTGCCCATATCGCTCCGACGAAAGCGAGGGGAAGACTGGCAAGTACCAACAGCGCCGCCCGTGCCGAGTGAAAATCGCTGTACAGAAGGAGAAAGATGCCCACGATCGCAGCGATGCCCATGAACAGCAGTTCCTGACGAGTTGTGAGCTGCTCTTGATACTCACCACCGACTTCCAGATGATAGCCTGTTGGTAACCGTAATCGTTCCCGTAGACGGCGAGTGATACGTTGGGTGACTCCGGCGACATCACCCTCAGTAATATTGCATTGCACCACCAGCCGACGGGCGGCATTCTCATGATTGATCACATTCGGACGCTGTTCAATCGCAATATCCGCCAGGGCGCGAAGCGGTACGTGTGCGCCGCCAGGGACAGTGATCAGCGTGTTGCCCAAGGTTGTCACATCATTCTTTGCCTCGGTCTGAAAGCGGACGACGACATTGAAGACTTTCTCGTCATCATAGACTTGAGCGACCGGCGTACCGAGAAAGGCCGTGGTCACCAGTGTCTTGAGTCGACCCATAGTCAGACCGTAGCGTGCCATCGCCTGGCGGTCGAAGTGCAGGGTAACTTGTGGTGTTGTCACTTGTGGTTCAACCGCGACATCCACTACGTTAGCGATGCTCGTCATCGTACTCGCGGCTTGTTGCCCGAGCGTCCGCAGTGTGGCAAGGTCTGGGCCGAAAATTTTCACCGCTACTTGTGCAGTCGCCCCCGACAATACCTCTTCCATGCGTTCCTTAAGATACGAGAGCACGTTGAACGACACGCCAGGAATTGTGCCAAGCTGCGCTCGGATCTCTTCAGTGACGGTGTCATACTTCCCGAGCTGAGGGTCCAGCGTCACGTTGAATTCGCTCGCTTCCGGTCCCCAGGTATCATCCGATAAACTCGCCCGCCCAACGAACTGTCCGACGGAAACCACACCGGGAATACGTTTCAGCACCTGGCTGACGCGTTTGCCCATGCGGATGGACTCTTCTAATGACACTCCCGGTGCACTGGTCATTTGCACAATAAGGTTGCCTTCATGAAATTCCGGGAGGAACGCGCTCTGCATAAAAGCGAACATCACTGCCGATGCGAGCAACAACGCGATGGTGGCAGTGACAACTAGACGCGGATGGTGCAGCGGCCAGGGAATCATCCGCGCATACACGGATTTCAAGCCGCGGACCATGCGATTCTCCGTGCGTTCCAGATGGACACGCGGCAAAAGGAGCAGCGCTAACGCCGGCGTTACAGTGAGAGCGACAACGAGTGAGGCAAGAATCGCCAGCAGATAGGCAGCGCCTAACGGAGCAAAGATCCGGCCCTGGACGCCACTAAGGAAAAACAGTGGCAAGACGACCAACGCGACGATGAAACTGGCGTAGACGACCGAACTGCGAACTTCGACTGATGCGTCGTAGACCACCTGTAACACGGGCTGCGGCAACGGTAGCAGGCGATTTTCGCGCAGACGGCGGTAAATGTTCTCGACGTCGATGATGGCGTCGTCGACGACCTCACCGATAGCAATCACTAATCCACCCAGAGTCATGGTGTTGAGCGACACACCGAAGGCCCACAAGATCACTACCGCCGTCAATAACGAGAGGGGAATCGCCAGCACACTGATAAACGCCGTACGCAGGTCGGCCAGGAACAGGAGGAGTACCATGATCACGAGGATGCCACCCAGCAACAGTGCATAGCGCATGTTGGCCAGGGCGGTCTCAATGAAGGTCGCTTGCCGAAAGAGGCTGCGGTGGAGCTGAACCCCTGACGGGAGTGCGGAGCGCAAGTCGTCAAACACGGCATCCATGCGTTGGCTCACCGCCAGGGTATTGGCGCCGAGTTGCTTGGAGACGGTTAACAGGACGCCGTCCTCTCCTTCAACCGTGGCATCTCCGACTTTCAGTGCGGCACCGAGTCGCACCTCGGCAACCTGACCCAACGTGAGTGGGGTGCCACCACGCAACCCGACGAGTGCGGCTTGCACGTCGGCGATCGTTTTCACTCCGCCTTCACCACGAATCGGTAGTCGTTGGGTCGGTCGGTCGAGATACCCGGCCCCGATCAACGCGGTCGAGTCCCGACCTGCAGCCTCAATATCTTCAAAGGCCAGATCGAAACGCTGTAATCGTTCTGGTGACACGAGAATCTGGTACTCTTTCACTTCTCCGCCATAGACGACGACACCGGCAACACCTGGCGTTCCCAGTAACCGTGGCCGCAGGGTCCAGTCCGCCAGCGTGCGCAACTCCATAGGCGAAACAGAGCTAGAAGTGAGGCCAATGACCATCAAGGTGCCAGTTGATGAAGTCATCGGCATGAGACGTGGCGGACCTGTACCCTGCGGTAGCGTGGTGGCACTACTAGTGAGACGCTCGTTTACGAGCATACGATCGGTCAGGATGTCACTCCCGTCAGCAAAAATAGCGGTAATAACTGAGATGCCAGGTGCGGACGAGGAGCGCAGCGTGGTCAGAAAACTGGTCCCGTTCAAGGCATACTCTAAGGGAATCGTGACTAACGCTTCCACCTCTTCAGCGGAGAGTCCTGGGGCTTCGGTTTGCACGACGACCTGGGGCGGAGCAAACTCGGGAAAAATATCGAGGGGGGAACGGGTTGCGGCTACGACCCCAAGCACAAGCAGGAGCACGGCGAGACTCACCACGATCAAGCGATTGTGTAACGAGAAGAGGATAATACGGGACACCATTGGGGTAACCTTCCTACTCTTCCCTCTCTTCTGTCTCTTTCGGAGCCAAACGTCCAGGCCTCATGCCAAACAATTCCGGCACTCCTATCACAACAAGTTCTTCTCCTGCTTTGATGTCACCTGCAATGGCAACGAACCTATCGCGGCGGTCGCCAATCTGCACCTCTTTTTCGCTAAACTGTGTGGCGTTGCGGCGGACATAGACGACGCCTTTCCCCTTCTCGCTTTCGAGCAGTGCGGTTTCCGGTACCATCACGGCCGGATGCTCTGCGCCCGTGGGAAGGGTGACCATGACCGACATGCCCAACTTCAAACGGCCATCTTTATTGTCAACTTCGTACACGAGACTTGCCGTCCGCTTGATGGGGTCTACCACCGTCCCTGTGTAGAGCAAACGGCCGGTCCACGACTGCTGATCCTCACCGACAGTGCGAATAACAGCTGTCCGTGTTTGCTGGAGTTTATGAAGATCGCCCTCAAAAATCGGTGCTTCAGCCCATACGATAGAGGGGTCGGTAATGACGAACAAGGGTGTCACGGTATCAACCTGTTGACCGGCGGTCAGGTCAGCTTGCACGATTACCCCAGTGATCGGTGCGGTGAGCGCGACACGACGGAGAGGTTCTCCTTTGGTCGTGGTTGCACGCTGGTAACTGGCTTCTTGTCGCTTCGCAGTTTCGTAGCGGCTCTGGGCTTGCAACCATGATGCTTTGGCCTCTTCCACCCGTTTGTGGGCGACAATCTTGGCCGCGAACAAATTTTGGCTGCGTTGATACTCGGCAACGGCCACGTCAAGCGCCGCCTTGGCTTCTGCGGCTGCTCCCCCGGCGCCCTCCTCGCCAACATCGAGTTGCACTCGCTCCGACACAGTGTAGGTTTGCTCGACCTCGGCTAGCACTTGCCCTTGGCGCACGACGGTTCCCGGTGCGGGAATGCGTTCTACACTTTGTGGCGTCACGCGGCCAGGGACCGGTGAGGTCACCTGCACGCGACCCTGTACGCGCGGGATGATGCGGCCAAAGCTTTCGATGACCGGCCCGATTTTGCGTTCCTCAGCAGGAGCAGTGCTTAAGCCAATCGCCTGCTGTTGCTCTTCACTAAGAGTCACGTCTCGTGATTGGTTCTCTTCCGGGCTGGGTAGTAGTTCAGTATCCTGGCTGTGACATGCCATGTTCGTGACAATACACAGCAACACCATGCCGACCCACAGTAAGTGCGGTTTGTTCATGATCGGTTTCCTGCGTTACTAGGGTTCGGTACCGATACCCGCGGCCCGCTCGATTGCCACCCAGGCAATGTCTTGCTCGAAAAGCGCTTGGGTATAGTCCCGACGAGCGGACAATAAGCTGCGCTGGGCGTCAAGGACGCCGAGCAAATCGCCTTCACCCTCACGATAACTGCGTTCAGCGAGCGTGGCGGCTTCTTCCGCTTGAACGAGTAACCCTGTGGTAAAGGCGTCTACTTGTTTCCTGGCCGTTTCCCACGTGCGATATGCGGTAAGGAGCGTTTGATGGATCTGCAAGCGGGTCGCGCGCAGCGTGGCTTCAGCTTCGGTCACCTTACTTTCGGCGGCCGAGATTGCTCCTTCGTTGCGATTCCACAACGGGAGGGCAAACGAGACCCCGACCACGGGACCGACGATACCGGCTTTGAGATCCTCACCTCGTGTGAGATCAATGGCGACATCAGGGATACGAGCGGCGCGTGCTACCTTGAGATTCAGTTGTTCACGCTCCACGACTTTCCTCTGGGTGATCAGTAGTGGGTTGTGCTCCTCAGCGGAAGCGTACAGTTCTTCGCGTGGTGCAACCCGGCGAGTGATGACTAAGGAACCAGCCAGTGATAGCGGTGTCATTTCGCTCTGGCCTAATAGGAGATTGAGACCGGCTTGAGCGGTGGTGAGTTGACCACGTGCTACCTCGAGATCCTTGGTTGCTTTGAGTGCCTCAACATTCGCTTTAGTGACCTCAAAGGCAGGGACATCACCTTCTTGAAACCGTTGGGCAGTAGACTGTTGGAGCTGCGCGGTCGTGGTCGCAAAGGTGTCAGCGACGCGAGCGCTTTCCTGGTACAGCAGCACCCGCAAGAAGGCTTCGCGTGCTGTGGCGATGAGGT
>JAYVFX010000638.1:0-16943 GCA_043772795.1 Deltaproteobacteria bacterium | reverse complement strand
GGGCTGTCGCACCCCCAATAAGGTCGCCTACCATGCCGCACTCGCCTACGGACTCGCGCGGCGCAGGCTCCGTCCCCCCGCAAGGTGGCGCTCCGCGCATCATCCCATTGGTAGGGCTTCGCCATCCATCGAGGAGAGCACCCCACCCCTGCGCTTGTCCGTCCCGTAGACCGCGCCGAAACCGCACGAGCTTATCTATAGACTGCTACTATTCTACCGTATGCGGTCCCGGCATGGCCTACGAGGAGTCCGCCCTGCGCCCCCAATGCGGTAGCTTCGCACCAACGAAGAGCCTCCGCGCATGCGCGCCGCGGCAGATCGGAGGCGCCGAGCCTCAGAAGAATCGGCTCCGCGCGAGAACCAGTGGTGGCTTCGCTCTTTATCAACTAGACGCAAGAATAAGGATGGCCAGCTCCCTCTTACTCCACCACACCACCGATGCTGGACCATATCTAAGGAAGGCGCATCCGCGCACTTACTGTCGGTGAGTCGCTCCGTCCCCAGTCATTGATACTCGAAGGGTGGGGACTCCGCTCCTATCTTATTCGATACACGCTCGCGCGTATCCTCACCTGTACTGCGCCCGCTACCCACCCTTCACCGTCTCTGCCTTTCTCACCGGGCAAGTCCCCAGAAAGCAAAAGAGACAGCAGTCGATAAACAGAAAACAAATGCGGCCTTGCTAGTCTGTAGTCTTCCTCATTCTCCGATTCCCCGTTTCGTCTCTCTAACCACGCCCCTTCGCGCGCCCGCCCGGCAGGCCGCGCCAGGCCCGCACGAGATCACTTGCTGAAGGCCACTGTCACCCCGTACGCGGTCCTGGCACGACCTGCATAGCGTGCGGACACGCCCCCAACAGCGGTGGCTACGCATCCACTGATTTTTTTTCGCCGCCTTCGGACGTGGATGAAAGGCGGCGAAAAAAAAGCGCGCCTTTTTCTCAAGGGGGTGTCCTATGGCTGCTGCTCTCGTCGGCTTCGGTGGTTCGCGGTTGCTCTCCTCTGCGTGGTCCGGCCTCGTTGGTCGCGTGGTTGTCGCCGTCGCGCGTGCTGGCCGTGGCGTATCCGTGTGTTCCGGCGCCGGCGCGTCGGCGTTCGTGCGCTCCGCGTGTCCGTCTGCTGTCGTGTTCTCTCCGTCGTTCGACGGCCCCGGCTCTTTGCCTGCTCGTGCGTCTGCGTGTGTGCGGTCCTGCGCGTCGTCTGGCCCGGGCGCTGAGTGGGTTGCTTTCGTCTCCGGCTCCTGCCCCGCCGGCGTCGTGCCCGCTCCGTCGTGGCGCTCCGGGCGGCCCGCCTCTGGCTCGTGGTCTGAAGTGGCGCTGGCCGTTGGCCTGGGCTTGTCTGTGGTCGTGTTTTGGTGTGCGCCTGGCGTTCCCGCGCTGCCTGCGTGGGGTGGTGCGTGGGTGCCTGCTGGCAATGGCGTGTGGGCCTCCGGTTGGCGGTTCGTGCCCGCTGCTGGTTCGCTGTTTTAACTTTTCTTTTTTCCTTTCGCCGCGTCTGGCGTGTACTCAAAGAGATCACTAGGTGTGCAGTTCAGTGCATTACACAGCGCATTCATGGTTCTCAGATCCACACGCAGACTCACGTTGTTCCAGATATCCGAGACCGTCAACGCTGACAGCCCGGCTTTCTCCGCTACGTCTTTAATTTTCGTGATGTCTTGGTTCACCGCGACCTTGTGTAACCGGAAACGAATCATACGACTTCCTCCCGTTTTCAATCTATACGTTAAACAAATAAAAATCAATCTAAATATAGTTAAACGATAGTAAGATATTGACATAAATCGATAAAAACTATATCTTAATATAGCTAGATCATATCTAAATAGAAGAAAGGAGGTGAAACCTATGTTGTATCAACCCGCACTCCGACCCGATCAAGTCACAGCGCTCTACCATCTCAAGCGTGCGCTCAAGCGTCCGATGACGAAGCTCGCCCGTGCAGCCGTGGACGGTTTCTTAACCCAGATGAAGCACAAGGAAGAACTCGCCCTTCGTGCGGGAACGACACTGTCTGATTGGTTGGAGTACGAGAAGGATATGGGAGAGGCCAGCGACACCGGGAAGCTAACCGCTGACCTCTCTGAAGCTAACGCCCCCTTTTAAGGGGCCTAACTATGGAGAGGGTAGCCTTTGGCTGTTCTCTCCGTCAAGGAGGCAGTGATGTCATCCCACGGAAACTTAGAAGGTAAAGTCGTCACGTTCGATTTCTGGACGGCCTGCGAGAACTGCGTGTTCTTCGAGGCGTGTAAACTACGGCCCCGGCATCCAGCCTTTCCTCACTCCTGGCATTGGGGCAGAGAGTTCGCGGTCTTCACTGAAGGTTATCTCATCACCCGCTCTTGGGTGGGAACCGACGCTATCGGGCACGCCCACACGGGCTGCAAAAGCTACGAAGTAAATCCCACATACGTCAGCGAACCCCAGACGCATCATCAGCGCTACCTGGAATTAGCGCACGAGCGGAGACAGCTCGAAGCCGAGATGGAAGTGATCGAGCGGCGCAAGACGTGGAATCGGAACGATGAAGATTTTCACGCGAGCCTGTTCAAGCGCTACCGTGAGCTGCTGAAGCAACAAGACGCGCTTCGATCCACGGTTGAGGAGACACGGCCCCTAGCTGTTGCGGTCAACGAATAATTTTCTTGCCTCACTCACTAGGCCTCTATGGGGGCCCTTCCCTTCTGGAGGAACCAGGCATGTCAGACGTAATGATTACGGACGGTATGAAACAGAGAGTTATTACTCGTTTAGCAACCATCAACTCCGCAACCTCAATCCTGAGTCTCATCAACGGACGACCAGCAAAAGTTTCCGTTGACGAAGTGCTTGCGCTCGCCGAGTGTATCGAGCGTTGGGCATGGCGGGATCTACTGCAAGAGAACACCGAGCCCCAGAGATCAGAGCCACCGAGCCCTCAGGCTGAACCGGCGAAACCGAGAACAGACGAAACCGCAAAACTCGCACCGGAAACGACGACGGCAAAGAGTGAGCTAAGAAAACCTGTCATATCAGGAGAGAAACCGAACGGCCATTCACAATGGGGTGGAGCCGCGAGCGAGAAGCAGATTAACGCCATCTTCGCCATCGGCAGAAGCAAAGGCTATGACACTGAAGTGCTCAAAGGTGAGATCACCGAAAAACTTGGCAAAACCGTGATGCAACTGACCAGCCGTGAAGCGTCGAAGCTGATTGATGATCTGAAGGCGTTGTGATCTCTCGGCCTACAAAGGTTCGCTCTCACCTAAAGTGAGTGAGAGCGTAAAAGGAAGCCAATCTCCCAAGAACACAGAATGATACGAAACGGCTATTTCAATGTCGAAAGGAGATGGCTCTGTTTGAAATCGAATGAGGCATTGTGTTGCAGACTGTCATAGTCCACAAGCGATTCTATATCTGCGCTTCCCGTTCAGATAAAAACTCACTTATGGAGTTTATGGCACAGATTGATCTATTGTGAAGAATCTCGAAGCTTGCTGCGAGGTTCTTCACTCTTTCTCGACGCTAGGAGCCCTTTTCCCTATCAGATTGCGATATTCCTCTTCTCTCTCACTGTAGCTACGAGAAACGAAGAAATAGAGGCTCAACTCTGCGGACGCGCGGTTTATATCTTCCACGGGGGGACGCTGCGCATCAGCATCTGCCGAACCAACTAGTAACAAATTGTGGCTTAGTGGGAGGAGGACCAAACTTGCTGGTCCTGTTCCAGCAGAGAGCTGGAGGGCGTCCTTTTCTCGATAAAGAACCGCAGCATCACCAAATATCAGTGAGTTTTCTGGTAGACTTTGCACGTCCCAATTCATTTCAAAGTATCTCTTCAATCCCGACCCTGGATTTTTTGATTGTGTTTTAATCCACGCATCTAATGCTTGATTATGTGCCTGTTCTATAAGTTTGTCGCTGTTCTTTAAGGCCGCTGAGAAAGTCACATCCGCAATCAACGCTTGTTTAGGCGCTTCTTTCTCGATCACTGCTTCTCTCTGCTCTCGTAGAGTCTTATGAAACAGGAGCATCTCCTTTTTATAGGAGAGCTTCATTCCCATTTCCTTCAATTTCCGTCTAAACCTTTCCCGGAGGTCCTTATTATCGGGCCGTGCAACTTCACTCATCATCTCTTTGATTGTATCCGGCTTGCTGAATTCTTGGTGTGCGTCTTTTAAAGAGGAGACGAGGACCTCATGGTATAATTCTCGTGCAGCTCTCGTTCTAGCACCCTGAAAATAAACAAATTCAGCGAGCGCGGTCCTATCGGAAGATTGGATTCTTAGATTTTTTCTGATCCGCTCTACAACTACAGCGTATTCAGTAGTTTCTTTTGTTGTTATGCGATCATCGAGAGAGCCCTCTCCTGGCATTCCGTAGAACAAGTTGGCATGACCAATATCCCGCGTACTTACTTCTCTTGGTGAAGAACTTTTAGTGAAATGCCAAACAAAGACTTTTTTTCCTTCGCCTTTGCTCCTGAATCCTTTCAGCAAAAAGCGAGGATCGTAGTGTTGATCTTTTCCAGCCATAGAACCAAATCACTTTGAAAGAAAAGAGCCAAGCTGTATTTCACTTGAAGTGATGCACTTGTTAAGCGTTTAATCCCCGTTTCGCTGCCGAGACGAGACCGGAAAATCTCCAGCGATAATCTCTTGAGGATCGCCGCCCATGGTCCACGCCCCGCCCTCATCGGTCTCGCGAGATTTTTTAGGTGGTTGCTGCGGTAGCGGCAGAAGCGGCGGCAGTTCCAAGTCTCTCTCGACGATCTCTTCCGCAACCGCACTCCGCAACGGCGCGCGGAGCGGAATGTTTGCGGCCAGCCAGAGTAGATATTCATCTGGCAGGGCAGTCAGCTCGTGGCCTTTATACTTGCCAAAGGGCATCAGCATCGTCTTCCGTCTCCTCCTCTGACACTGATTGTCTTCACCATAGCGAGCAGGGCTCTGGGTGCCAAGCTTGCCCCGTCACTGTGACCTCTCACCCTCAGTCCTCTCACAAAATGTCCGATAATGATCTAGTATGTCTACTTTCCGCCCCCCTAACCCCCCGGTTTTCCTCACCTCATGCACTCATTGTGACAGCTCGTCACAAGGGTATACCTGCATGTGCAGTTTGCACGTCTGCAAGCGCTGTTTTTTGCGATGAAAAAACACGGAGCGGGGAAAAGTTTGAGGAAGTTTTCTCAATGGTTCATTCTTGAATAACCTAAGCTCTTAGGTTATTGTCGTCTATGCTGTAATTTGATCAGCGCTGTACGAAGGCTGGGGTTTCTTCATGCCGAAAGTTTGGGAGGAGAGTGGGTTTCGCTTTTACGTCTATTACAACGATCACACGCCCTCACATGTGCACGTACAGAAGGCCGAAGGAGAAGCCATCATTTATCTTGGCGATAGCAAGACCAAACCTTCCCTCCGTGAAGTGAGGAAGATGGGACTCGGCGAGGTGAAGAAGGCGCTAGAGATTGCCGCCAAAGAGAAAACACGGATCGCGAGTGCGTGGAGACGTATTCATGGCAAAGATGCAGACGACTGAAGAACTGTACTCTCAAGAGGAACTGCAGAAACAATTCGCAGAAGCGACACAACGGGCAGCCAAAGCCGACCGTACCGAGTCCCGTGCGGTGAGCGCTTCTTACGATAAAAAGACTGCCCGGATTGTGGTGGAACTGAATACGGGCGTGGTGGTGAGTATTCCACCCGCATTGTTACAAGGACTGGCGAAGGCTGCTCCTCACGACCTAAGTAAGGTCGCTGTATCGCCACAGGGAACAGCACTCCATTGGATTACCCTTGATGCTGACTTCAGTGTGTCTGGCCTACTTGCTGGTGTTTTCGGTACACGGACATGGATGGCAGAGGTTGGACGAAAAGGAGGTCGCGCTACCTCAGAAGCCAAAGCCGCCGCTTCACGAGCCAATGGACACAAAGGGGGGCGGCCACCAAAAGCGACAAGAGATAAGGGTAGTTATGAGCCTGTTCGGAACAGAAGTGAGCGCAGTGGTGCAAAGAAAAAAGTAGCCACACCTCGGAATGGCATGCTAGCGCGTGGACCGTGATACGAGGGTGAACATTCTTCCTCTGGGAAAGATGCTGATATGAAAGAAAAAATCGAGCTGGTGAAAGGCAGCGGCAATGTCTTTCGAGACTTCAATCGTCCGAACGCGGACGTAGAGCAGCTCAAGAGCATTCTGGCTGCGAAGATCATTGGCATCCTCGACGATCGAGCACTCTCTGTCCGAGGGGCAGAAGCGCAGACCGGGGTAAAGGCCAGCGAGTTCTCGCGCATCCGCAACGCGCATCACGAACGCTTCACGATTGACCGGCTGATGAGTATTCTCAACCGGCTCAATTGCCGAGTAGATGTGAAAGTGTCCATCAAGCAGTATGAGCCGGGGACTGAATTGCGGGTGGGATGAAATCGAGCCTGAGAGCGCTCAAGACGAGAATATCTAAATGATACCTCATTGATATTAAAAAGGTATCTCATACTGATTCTTGTCCGAGTTTCTCTACGATCGCCTCAAGAATCCACGTTTGCCGGGGGGTTGGTATACGCCGTGCTTTGACGCTGAGGTCAACTTTATCGAGAATTTCAGACGGAATTCGGAGCAGGACAGGGACAACACCATTTTTTCCTTTTTCCCCTGCCACTCCCCCGCCCTTGCGAATCAGTGCCTCAATATCAACCTGTCCTGGCTGCTGATTTTTTCCTTTTGGTTTCCGTGCAATCGCCATACTTATTCTCCTACCGCTTTCTTATGAGAAGATATTTTTTTGATATCAAATACATATCTTCCAAGAGCACGCATTTCCTCTATCGCCTTGGGATCTTCCGGCCGTAGCTCTGTCACAGCTAATCCTTGCGCAGAGGCATTGCTGAAAGCTTTTCGCGTACCAAGCGGCGTATCAAGGAAGGAGAGGGTGTCACTCTCTTGGAGCACATCAGCGGCATCATCGTTATCTGTTCCTCTGGAGTCCGCACGGTTCAGAAAGGTAACGGCTTTGAGTTTCCGGTTTGCGGTTTGCATCTCTGCCACCAAGCCCGCAACTTTTTCGAGGGTCCAGACGTCGAATGAACGTGGAACAAAGGGAACTAAAAGTAAGTCCGCGACAGCAAGAGCCGCACGTTGGCTTGTAGTGTCTCTCCCGCCAGTATCGATGATGATGTCATCATATTTCTTAGCGAGGCGCAGTGTTTCCGTACGGACAGGAGGGCCAGTAAGTTTTATACACGTATACCCTGCTCCGTCTGCCATCTTTTCGTTGCGTAGGATTGAGAAATCATAAGCCGTCTCTTGATCGTCAGCATCGACAAGAAGGACATCCCTCCCTTCGTGCGCCCGCATGACCGCTAAGTTCGTCGCGACAGTCGTTTTCCCCGAACCACCCTTAATGCCACCCACCACAATAATCATAGGATGATTTCTTTCTGATATTTTCTAGATATCAAGTGAATATCTTACAAATATCCATATTGCAAACAGATTTGTGTAAGGTCCTCACCCTGACAAGAAAGAGCAAGCAAGAAATCGCTAACATTAAAATGAATCCTCCTTCCCGCGATATGCTTATCATCGCCGCCTTGGGGAACTCGCACCACCGGCATTACCTGAGAGTTTCCCGTGTGCGGTGATACCCGACCTGATCCTCCGCCTTCAGCATCTTTCTCAATAATCACGCTCCGTGCACCAGCACGCTGCTCCGACAGAAATCCCGGTATAAAATGCACTATGAGACATATTCATTTTAGTGTATATTGTGAGGAGGATGGTTGAAGTTATCACGACAGATGAGTTTATTGCTTGGTACGAGGACCTCGATGAGGACGATACCAAAGCGGTTGTGCGGGTAGTGGACTTGTTGGCTGAACGTGGCGTTGCATTGCCGTTCCCTTATAGCTCTGACATCAAAGGCAGTGAGTACGCCTTGCGAGAATTGCGCGTGCAATCTGGGGGAAAACCACTCCGCATTCTCTACGCCTTTGATCCCCAGCGGCAAGCCGTCCTGTTACTCGGTGCAGACAAGACCGGTATGAGCGACAAGGAATTTTACGCTACGTATGTCCCCCAAGCCGAAGACTTGTGGAAAGAATATCTGCGAGAGACACGATCATGAAAAAGACTTATCACCGCTGGCAAGATGTACGAAAGAAAAAACTCACCCCACAGCAATTAGCAGAGATCGATCGAACCGTTGAACAAGACCTCTTGGAAATGGACTTACAAGCGGTCCGCGAGCTGATTGGCAAAACCCAAACGGAAGTGGCAGACGCGACGGACATGACACAGTCGGAAGTCTCTCGACTAGAGCGTCGCCCTGACGTTCGTCTTTCGACATTAAAGCGTTTCGTGGAAGCGCTGGGAGGAGAAGTCGAAATCTTTGCAACTTTTGGGGACAAACGCGTTCGCTTACGAGCAGCAGGGTAGGAGAGAAGGGGCTGTATAGAAAAGCATATGGCGAAGGCGTTCACAGATGCGTGCTCTCGAGACAGTGAGATTCACGAGACCCTCATGCGCATTCTTGCCGAGGCTGACCCAGGGTATGTAGCCAGTGTCATTCTCGGGCAGTTTGAACAGGGCTTGATTAATGCTGACGCACGGGGACGGCTGCGATTAAACTGTGTAGGCACCGTGGAGGATATAGCCCGCCATCACATTGTGTTACGATACGGTTTGTTACTTGCGCTGTACAGTGAGGAATTGGCAGTTGGGGGACAAGTCCAATACTCCACAGACGAAAACCTCTGGGTCGCGGTCATTGATTGGAACGCGATACGAGAAGGAACAGCAGTTCTACCTGAGGACCAGGCAATACCACAGCGGGAATTGGACCTCACATAATGTATTGACAAAGTACATACAATATGGCACGGTTGCAATAGTGGATGTTCGCTACGAACTCAACGGAACTACTTTCATCTGGGACGAAGAGAAAGCGCGCCTCAACATTGCCGCCCATGACGGCATCACCTTTGAACGCGCGGCGGAAGTGTTCTTCGATCCCTTCTTCCGTCTTGTCGACGCCACCCGCAATGAGGAAGCACGTGATGCAGTCATTGGTTTCGACACGCTCGGGCAGATGTTGTTCGTCGTCCATATTGAGGTCGAGAGTGAGTACATCCGCATCATTTCTGCCCGGAAAGCGACACCACAGGAGCGCAAAGAGTATGATTCCTAATCGCCTCAAGACTCGCCTGAGAAAGGATCGGCCTATGACTTCGATCACGCTACGGATTCCGGCAGACGTGGTGGAGTCGCTCAAGCTCATTGCCCCACACAAGGGGTTCTCGGGTTATCAGGCGCTACTCAAAGCGTATATCAGTGAGGGGCTGCGCCGCGATGAAGCAGTCCATCTCTTTGGCCCAGCTGCGCGTTTGGCTGAAGCACTGAAGAAACGGGGAGTGTCAGCCAAACTCATTGAAGAAGCCGCGCAAGAGGCATCCACGCAAACTTGAGGTTACAGAAAGTTATTGTGGAGATGGTTGTACAGAGGTAGTAAACGCGGGCAATAAAAAAACCGGTTCGCCCCCGGGGGCCGATTCTCACCCCGCTGATGCAGGGAATAGCACCTGATTACTCAAGAGCAGCCTTTCCGGGACTTACCAAACTGGTCACATTTAAGTTAAGGATTCCCTACAGGGGTGTCAATGAAGGGAAAGGACAAGCGGGCGCATTCGAACAGCAAGTTACGATTTCGGGCGTGCGAATCATTTTGAAATTCCAAATTGGAAGGTCAAGTTGGGAATGTCGGCAGACACTTCCTTCAAAGTGAGCAGAAGAGAAACGTATGAGCAATCCGAAAATCTATGCCGATTTCCATAATGCTGAGGCACAGGGACGCCTACGCTTAAATTGCGTCGGAACCGTGAAGGACTTAGCCCTCCATCAGGTTGTGTTACGAGACGGCTTGTTGCTCACGCTGTACAGCGAGGAATTGGCAACTGAGGGGCAAGTCCAATATTCCACAGACGAAAACCTCTGGGTTGCGATTATTGATTGGAACGCGATACGAGAAGGAACAGATGTTCTGCCCAAAGACCAGATCATGCCTCAGCGGAAAACGGCATAACAAGAGGTTATAATCCGCCGCGCACTACGCTCGCGCAGTGCGCGGGTAATAGACAGTTTGAATGAATATTTAAGCAAGTGAATAAGAAAAGCGCAGCCAGGGCCACTTTCCAGCGGATTTTATGTTTCAATTGACGGAAGAAGCGTACACGTAGGAGAAGAACATGGAACTCATCTTACAAACCGAAGCGCCCCCGTTGCGTCGCGATGCATCAGGCGCGCTCCGAGTGGGGCGCTCCCAGCTTCTCTTAGAACTGGTGATTCGTGCGTTCCAAGATGGAGCGACCCCTGAAGTGATCGCGCAGCGCTACCCCACCGCGGCGTTGGCGGATATTTATGCGGTCATTACCTATTATTTACGGCATCGCGCGGACATCGAATCGTATCTCATCGAACGAGAGCACAAGGCACAAGAGGTGCGCCACCGTATTGAAAACCATCAAGGAGACTTAACCGACCTCCGCGCTCGCTTGCTCGCACGCCAACACAGAGCGTGAGGAGAGCACATGGTCCATCTGTTAAGCGACGAGAACTTCAACGGAGACATCGTGCGTGGCCTGTTCCTTCGCCAGCCAAACTTAGACCTGCTCCGCGTACAAGATGTTGGATTAGAGGAGACGGACGACCCCGACATTTTAGCGTGGGCAGCGGTGAACAACCGGATTGTGTTAACGCATGATCGAGCGACCATGCCAGATTTCGCGTACGCGAGGGTAGCGATAGGACAACCGATGCCTGGAGTGTTTGTCGTCGATGATCACATGGCCATTCGACAAGCAATTGATGAGCTGCTGTTGATTGAGACCTGTAGCGAGCAAGCCGAGTGGAATGGCTTAGTGGTGTATTTCCCCCTGTGAGCGCAGGTATATGTATTTCACGTTCTCTCTGTCCGGCCAATACTTGCGCTTCGGCCCCCATAAAATCTTACCAAACTTTTCCTTCCTCCGTGTTTTGCGATGTACAAAACAGGCGCTAACAGGAATGCAAACTGTGCGCATCGGCGTGCCCTTTCACCGCGTGGTCACAATGAGTGCATGGAGTGAAGAAAACCGGGGGGTTAGGGGGGCGGAAAGTAGACATACTAGATCATTATCGGACATGTGCGGAGAGAGTAAGGTTTAGGAGGTCAATGTGACCGGTGAACCCACCTTTGATTTCAACGTGCTTATGAGAATGGTCGAACCAAACAGTTAGACGATGCTTTTAAAAAATACCTCTTCTCTAGGAATGACATCGTTTGTCGAAATAGACATGTTTGATTCGATCTTTGCTGGATGACTATGCTTCAAATAGTCAATAGCTTTTATTTTTTCCCGTTCAGTCTTAGCCTTTTCTTCCTCAGCCATCTTTTTAACAAACTGTGACGTCAATACGCTGATAACACTTATCCCTAAGGAAAGTTCATTCGCTCCAGGAAATGGATCTGTCACAAGAGCAAGGCCACTCAAAGCTACCCCTCCGTAACTCGAAAGCTGACTTAGTATCTCTAAAGGTTTAACTATCTCTCTTTTGACCTTCCGAGGTTCTTTCAGATGGGGAAAATGTTCAAGTATCTCATTATCAATACACGTCTTATAAGCAATGAGAGATCGAATCGCATCATCATACGACTCGCCGTGGTCATTTAAACTGGACACTTGCTTTCTGAATTCCCCAAATTCATTACTGCCCCGCAGTTTCATTATGTTGTCTGGAGTTAATCTGGATATTCCCTCTTCGAAGTTGAGCAACCATGATTCATAAGGCAGACCATCTTCTATTTGAATCATTGAAAAGGGAGACCTTCTGGTTAAGGCAATCTTTTTTTGATGCATTTCTCCATATATTGGATTGCAACTGAGAACCTTCGGCAAAGCCGTTAGATAGGAAGATTCAGCTAGAGGTCTCCCCGCGACTCGCGAATGCCCACGCATTTTTGTCATCAAGCGCGATCGCTTGATCAAAGTCTGCTAACGCTTTGGTGTAGCGCCCCACTACTTGTTGAAAGGTTTGGACAAGAGTTGGGGTCATTAGAGCGTGCTTATGGCAACGTGCAGCGATGACGAGGTGCTGAGGTACACCCTTGCACTCATTAAAGAGGTTCCTAATCGTTTCTGGAGGCAAACCACTTCCACATTGACGACGTGCATATTGTTGCCAATATTTGAAAATTGAACGTTGGAGACCAAATCGTTTTACCCAGTTCTCGGTCAGATATGGTGCCGCTTCTTCCTCCCCAGAGATGACAACTATAAGCGCTGATGAGTAACCGACACGTGGAAGAAAATATTGACCCAACCACTCTTTAAGCAACTTATCTGCTTTTTCATACTGATGAATAAACAGAACCAGACGATCAGGCAAATTACGTTGAGAAAGATCTGTGAAAAAATGTTCAGCGAGAAGGCGCCCACGCTCTTTCTCACTATCAAAAGTGATAGGCACTTCTCTCGGGTGCTGTAGAAAACCTTGAAACGCTGTGAACTTATTTAGCTCTAGGGAGTGTGCAATCTTTCGTAGAAAATCCTCGATAGATATTTGCTGATTTAGTGATATTTGTTGAAATCGTAACTCATAGTGATAAGCTATCTGTACGTATTCCTTTAGCAAGCGAGTCCTACCCCATCCAGGAGGAGCGTGAATGATTAAGATTTTAGTCTTACCATCTTTGCCGTAGACAATCTGAGTAAAAGCATCAATCTCTTTTTCTAAATCCATTCGAAGTGTAGGAGTTTCAGAGAGCCATGAATAGACATTTGGCTGAGCAGGGTCGAAAATTCCATCAGGAATTTCTTGCCAAATATAAAATAGACCTTCGACTGATATAGCGATGCCGCGCTCACCTGCGTCTTTAGCATGAGATGCAATTGCCACACAATAGTCACTATCGGTTAACACTGGCGATCCACTCAACCCACGTTCTAGTTTCTCTTCTCCCTCGACCCTTAGCTCCCACGCCTTGTGACTAGTCAACTTCCCACGCGTATAGATCCCAGTCGCTTTGCCAAGCCTTCCCTCCATTGGCTTATCCCAAAACTGAGTTTCCATTTTTCCGACGCCAGCGCTACGAAAAGCGTTACCTGACTTTGCCGTCCTGGATAAGCGTAGGGCTTGTCGATCTAAGTTTTTGTCTACACGTAAGACCGCAATGTCGATCCCATATTCTTCCAAACCATTAGCCACAACGGTGGCATGGTCAGCCCCAACCTTCACCTTTTCGTCACCCCCAACATCCTTAACGAC
Source organism: Deltaproteobacteria bacterium (assembly GCA_043772795.1). Lineage (GTDB taxonomy): Bacteria > Desulfobacterota > Binatia > Bin18 > Bin18 > VGTJ01. Next base: position 3,672 of record JAYVFX010000638.1, on the reverse strand, counting down.
ATGTGCACAGGTGAGAAGATATGTACACCTTTCTTGAGAATGAATGACAAAGGCAGTACCCCAGTTTGCAATTGTCTGGTCTTCGCTCGTCACTAAGACAATTGCATCTTGCGGATTTTTTACTTTCCCTTGTTGCGGTCCAATGATTGCCGCATTCTGAATAGGAGAACTATCCGGTTGAATTAATGGTCTTGATGGCGCCACGCTATTTCGCAATTGACTTAACAACCGGTCAAAAGGATCGACGTGAGGCGGTGGTTGTACGAAGTCTACGTGGGTCAGCATTGCTATACGCGGTGGTAACGTGCACGATTTGAGCCTCAGTGGAAGCAATCGTTGGTGTCGTCCTGCGGGATCGGTAACGCCGACAAGGAGACTTTCTAATTCTGTCCATTCACTGTCTATCCATTCAGGGGTGAGCACCGCGAGCGTATGGCGGCTCTCACCAGCTGCCCGTTCGATGTTGATCAAAATAGGAGTGCCAGCCACAAAGTCGCGGTAATCAATGCACACGTGCAAGCCGGCTTGTTCCAGCCGTGGCAAGAGTTCATTCCATACCCAGTCTCGATCAACATGGTTGTAGCTGATGAACACATCGTATCGATAATTCCCCTGGTCGCTCATTGGTCGCTTTCCCCCACAAGATTCTCATAGTTTTATTTGTATGGGAATCTTTGCCCTTCCGTAGGAAAGCATGACACAACGTTGAGAACATTTCCAGTTTTGATGGGCGCGGCTTACCCCGAGTGCCAACTTTCCGAGAGAGAAAAAAATAACTTATAGTGACATGATCGTAGCATGATGATGGATGAGAGTCAGCTCTCTCTGATTTGCAAACTTCACATAGGAGCCACTTGTCGGACGCTGCAGGACGGCTGCGCTTTTTTGTTCTTTTCAGGAAAGTAAATTACACAAACTCACTATTAGTATATTGTCTAAAAATCCTGAACAAATGGACTCCTTATATCCAAGGGAAGAGGGCAGTTGGAAAACAAGAACGCCGGCTCTGCTGTAGAATATTGTCACAAAAAGTGTAAAGAAATTATCATTTTCTCAGACTTTTCCGCTGTTTGTACATCTCGATCATGCATCACATCCGCTTCACCACCACTAAGGTCACATCATCTTTCTGTATCCCACCACCTGTGAAGTTGTTCACGCTGTCCATGATTCCCCGTGCGATCTCGGCAGCTTGGTGCGAACCAAGCCCACCCACTGTCTCTCGCAAGCGTTTCATCCCGTATTCCTCTTTGCCATTCCGCGCTTCCACCAAGCCGTCTGTGTACAGCACGAGCGTGTCCCCAGGTCCGATCCGCAACGGCCAAGGATGCGGTTCGTGTCCGTTCGCTCCATTGGCAGACACGTATTGTGATGCCATCAAAGGCAAGTGTCGCTCACCAACCCAGCGAGGTGGGACGGCTTTGCCGCTGGCGGCAATGTACGCCAGCACATGAGAGTGACCGAGATCGAGTGTGAAGAGAGAGGCGTCTCGTTCATCGTACAGCGCAAAGAAGGCGGTCACGAACGATTCGCCACCAATTCTACGAGTGAGGAACTGGTCCACCTCGCGCGCTAGTCTACTCACAATCTCACTACTGGTTGGTTGGTGCCCGTTGTGGTTGAACGATCGCAGAGACAGTTCTATCGCCATCATGGTCACTGACATCGTGAGCGCTGCCGGTACGCCATGCCCGGCAACGTCACCAACCGCAAGCAAATGCCGCCCCTCGCCGGCGTCCATGAAGCAGAAGAAATCACCTGAACATTCACTCGCAGGGATGTTGATAGCGGCAATGTCTAAGCCGGGAATCGTTGGCGGAGCTTTGAGTAATCTGGCTTGCACAGAGCGGGCGAGCTCTAGTTCTCGTGCCTTCTGCTGATACACCACGCGGAGCGCTCTTTCCTGTTGCCGCAGCGCTAACGTGAGACGTGAGAACACGTAAGCCATGTAGGTCAGGGCTCCGCTCGCTGCCAGCACGGTGAGTATCACCCACGTCCCATCTTGATGGAGCGTCAGCCCAGGCAGGAAGAACGGACGGTGAGGAATCACACCGCTGTACTCCAAGAACGCCAAGCCGCCATAGAGGAACACAGCAAGTGTCACGACCAGGTAGAGGCGTCGGGTTGGTAAGACCAGGCTCGCATCTCCGACGACGAGACCGTAGAACAGCACGCCGATCCACTCGACGCCACCAAGGAAATGAACACAGACGGTGAGGATGAGTACTTCCAACACAAGATAGCCAAGCGCCAGGCTATGCACGTCGCTGATGGATGCGCAGCGACGAAGGACAGTGGCATAAAGAACATTCGTTCCTATCCAGATCCCTAAACCTAAGAGAATCTCGCTGGCTACCGGCAGCCGCCAAAACACGCGCAGAACGAACACCAAGAGCCAGAAGCCGAAGAGGGTGATGCCACGGGCAGTGTTGTAGCGGAGCTGCGCTTGAATTTCCGCCTGAACTTCGTCGGCTTCAGAAAACGTGCTCATAAAAACACTACGAGCAGTAGCCAGCATGGCTTTCCCTCTTTTCCCTACTGACTACTGGCTACTGAATGCTGACTACTTTCCTCACAACCGATCCACCGCACTCCGAATGTCCTGGTCGCGGAAAGAGAGATACCCCATCGTCGTCTGCAAATTCGCGTGACCGGCAAGTTTCCCGACAATGGAAATATCCACGCCTTGCTGCACGAGACGCGAGAGAAAGGTGCTCCGCGCTTTATGAGGCGTGAACCGTTCGGGGAGCTTCAATTTCTTGCGGTAGGTTTTTACGAGATGCTGAATGGAGCGCACGGAAATCTTTTGCCGGGTCGTTTTCCCGCGCAGCGAGAGGAACACATAGTTATGCGGCGTTTCGGGTCGAGCAGCGAGGTAGTCATCCAGCGCCTTCCCTGCACGTTCATGCAGCGGAATCTTGCGCTCTTTGTTGCCTTTGCCGAAGAGCTGAACATCGCGCGCGCCGTTGTCGTTCTTGCGGATGTTCTCGTACTTGAGTCCGGCGAGCTCACTCACGCGCAAGCCCAAGTAGAACAGAAAATGAAACAGACAGTGGTCCCGCTTGCCGCGCAGGCCGTAGGCGAGCGATTGGGTGTGGGTGAAAATCCGCTCCTGCTCTTCTTGCGTCAACGCCAGCGGTAAGGTTTTGGGCAGCTTAGGTGTTTCCAATTTCTCGGCTGGTGAGCGGTCGAGGATTTCTTCTCGCACCAGCCACTTGTAGAAGCAGCGGAGGGTTTCCACCTTGCGGGCCTGCGTGCGCGGTTGATACTTCCGCCGACGCTTCAAGGACTCAATGAAATTCGACAAGTCAGAGGAGGTCAGTTGCAGCAACGACCGCTTGAGCCCACGTGCGTGCTCGTTCAGCATCAGCAGATCACGACGATACTGGTAGATGGTATTGGGGCTCAGATTGCGCTCTACCTCCAGCCAGCGGAGATACCCTTCGACGAGGTCGCCAGTGGGTGTGACCGGCTCGAGCGCGTGCTTTTCCCGTCCCTGCTCATTTCCTCTCGGCATGATCTTTCTCCTTCGTCGTCGCCACGGCCAACTTCACGGTAATGCTCTCGGCTCCATGTTCGGTCTCCATTCCTATCACCGTTCCGGTCACCGTGGAAAATACCGCGACTTCGGCTGCGAGCTTGGCTTGCCGTCCGGCGAGATCGCGGAGCTTA
>JAYVFX010000637.1:0-4778 GCA_043772795.1 Deltaproteobacteria bacterium | reverse complement strand
GAAGCGCAAGCAGCAGGAAGCCGACCGCGCAGGAACGACGCTCTCTGACTGGTTGGCATGCGAGAAGGAAATGGCAGAGGCCAGCGACGCCGCCAAGCTAACCGCTGACCCCCACGACGCTAATGCCCCTTTCTCAAGGGCACTAACGACGGAGAGGGTACCTTTTGGCTGTCCTCTCCGTCAAGGAGACGCATCATGACCGAAGCTGAACGCCGCATTGAACGACAAGCCATCGCGCAAGAGGAATATGCCCAGCACATCCACGCGCAGATCGTCGCGCGAGCGATGGCCCGTGCCGCGCGGTTCGTCGAGCGTAACGCTGACGCCATCATGACGGTGGCAGAAACGACAGACCCACGCGTGAAACAGGCACTCGCTCACTTGGCCGAGCAAATTCGTCGCTTGGCGTAACGCAGCCGGGCTCCGACAGGAGCCCGTTTTCTCTGGAGGATTCGACTAGGGCAGACGGTATGATGACCGATGGAATGAAACAACACGTCAATACCCGTTGCGCAACGATCAACGCTGCCACCTCACTGCTGAGCCTCATCAATGGACACTCAGCGACAGTGCGCAAGAGCGCCGCGCTGCAATGCTCTTCACGCCCTTCTGTGCAAGAGTACGGGTAAGCGTGTCGAGGAATACAAGCGTCAGCGTCCGGCCGCAGTTCTGCGCAAGACGGCGTGCGCCTGCTCTCGCTGCTTCCCTCGCTGCGTCTCCGCCAGGTTCTTGCACAGAACCGAGGGAGGCTCAGGAAGACCACGACCCTCATCAATGTGATTCCCTATGAAGATGACACCCACTACACACGCGTGACCTATGAACAAGAGTGAGCGCCCACGTCGAGAACGGTGCTCGTACTCGTATCGCAGGCGCACGCGTACGGATACGGTTTTCAGGCCCCACAACCCTGCTGCAATGTGATCGTGTCGCCGATGTCAGGTCACCACGCCACGAGCTTCAGGCTGCCAACGAACGTGGTGAACCTCCTATACAAAAAGTGAGTTTATTATTCTCGCGCATCGCGAGCGGTCACAGCGTGTTCCTGCACTGCGCGCAGCAGCCCACCGTGGCCGTGCTGCCGTGGCGTGGCTGGTGAGGCAGTCATACACTCTTTCAGTCGGTGGTCCACAACGCTTCAGCGAAAGAGCGAGGAGTAGTGAGAGAAATACCACATATCGCCGCTTTGCCATCTGCGCTCCACATAGAACGAGGGGAGCGGTGGTAAACTGCGACCACCTTGCTGCGAGAGGCCGTCTCCGTTACGTACACCGCACGACTTCTCTCCTCAGAGAGATAGGAGATCACACGGAGTAATCAATAACGACGATGGCACGACGCAGACGCCGGGGACGGCAATGGTATGAGCGCGAGAACGCAGGCCGCGATCCCCGGCTCTGGCTGTACGGTCCCGTGCCCACCGGCTTTTGGCACGACCGGGAAAACCGCCACCGCTATCTCGATTGGCTGGGGGAGCAACTCGGCTACACGAAGCCTGAAGATTGGTATCAATTGTCCGCGCAGGCGATTCGCACGCGCCGTGGCTCACGGATGTCACGGGAGTACGACACTCTCTTTGCCTTGTTACAGGACTATCGCCCAGAGTATCAATGGTTGGAGTGGCGCTGCACGATGGTGCCGAAGGGCTTTTGGGCCGACCGCGCCAACCGCCACCGCTATCTCGACTGGCTTGGCCAGCAGTTGGGGTTCACCCGTCCCGAGGATTGGTACCACCTCACTGGCATCCAACTTATCCAGTGGTACGGCGGGACGCTGCGGAAAGAGTTCGGCGGCTCGGTGATTGCAATCGTCAAAGACTACCTCCCACACTACGAGTGGAAAGAGTGGCTGTTTACTACGGCGCCGCAACGCTTCTGGCAAGAGCGGCACAATCGCCGTCGCTATCTGGACTGGCTCGGGCAACAACTCGGCTATCACTCTCTCGAAGATTGGTACCAAGTCACGTATGACGACTTTGTCCGCTGGCACGGGTCGGCATTCTTGGCGTACTTTCATGATTCCCGCCTGGTGGCCTTACGGGAGTATGCGCCGCAGCACCCGTGGCAGGAGTGGCGCTTTACGCAAGTGCCGGACGGGTTTTGGCAGCAGCGCCGCAATCGTCGACGCTACATGGATTGGCTGGGCCAGCAACTCGGCTTCACGCAGCCCGAGGATTGGTACCGACTGCCAGAGCGTGCCTTACAACAGTATCACGGCAGCCGTCTGCTCAGTCTCTTTGGAAGTTCTCCGTCTGCCGTCGTGAAAGACTATTTGCCGCGCCACCGCTGGTTGGAATGGCGCTTCGTGCACGCCCCGACACGATTTTGGGAAGATACCGCCAATCGGCATCGCTACCTGCAATGGTTAGGGAAACAACTCGGCTTCCGCCACCCCGACGATTGGTATCAGCTCACCCAAAACCACGTGAAACAGTGGTATGGGAGTAGCCTGCTCAGTTACTTCAATGGATCACCCTCGGCGATCGTTAAAGACGTGTTTCCTCGGCATCGCTGGCAGGAATGGCGCTTTGCCGTCGTGCCCAAAGGGTTTTGGGAGGAGGCAAGGAATCGGCATCGCTACCTCGACTGGCTGGGGCAGCAGCTGGGCTATCGGCGGCCGAGCGATTGGTACACCCTCATTGGTGATGATCTGACGCACCGGCACGGCGGAGCACTGCTCGACCGCTATGACGGGTCGGTGCCGGCGCTGGTGATGGACAATCTGCCGCATGAGGACTGGCAGGAATGGTTGTTCGCGTCTACGCCGCAGCGCTTCTGGCAAGAGGCCAAGAACCAACGGCGGTATCTGCAATGGTTGGGTAGGCAATTGGGATTTCGTGAGCCCGAGGATTGGTACGCGCTCTCAACCCGCCAAGTGAGTGCGCATCATGGCTCGGGGCTGCTCGTCGTGCTGGGGAATACGCGTATGGCGGTGTTACGCGCGTATTTGCCGGACTACGAATGGCAGGAGTGGCGCCTGCCGAACATCCCGCCCGGCTTTTGGGAGGAGCCCGCCAATCGCCGTCGCTATCTGGACTGGTTAGGCACACAGTTGGGCTATCAGCAGGTAGCCGATTGGCGACGCTTGCGTGTCACTGATCTGCTACAGCATCATGGAGAGCGCCTGCTCACCCTGTTTCAGCGTCAAGTCACCGCGATCGTCAACGAGTATCTACACGGGAAGCACAAGGGCTAGCGGCCCAGACCCACTACGCCAGACGTCTGAAAACCTTTGCTCAGTACATCAGAAGCAGAACGACTCACCTTTGGTGCCTTAGCCCAGCATGTTTTGTGTTGCCGTCCCAAGAACGAAGGTGGCCTGTTTCGCCATGTACTCAAACAGAAACGTTATCACTGTGTGACACAAGCGGATGAAGACGTGGCCTTGCAGCGATTGAAGCAACACGTGTATGGAAGAGGCTGAGGGCTGCAGGGGAAGCTTGCTTTCTTGTGAGAAGTATCTCCCCACTAATTTTCAAGACTATACTCAAGAATGACATTTTCTATCTTCCCCTCTCCTCATTTTTCCTTTCCTCCCTCACATGCAGTGAAGCGGGGGGAGAGGCCAGGTGAGAGACTCTCACAATTTTGCCTATAGTCAATAATGCAGAGGAAGATCCACCACATACGCTGTGGAGAGCACAATCAATCCCCACCGCCGCGCACGTCTCACCACCAGTGCAGTCCAGAGCCTGAGAAAGCTGAGCACAGCCTCCAGCGGCGACACACAGACACCCCAAGGACCACTTGCATTAAGCTCAGCGGCAAGTGCCAGTGGGCATCAGTCAGATACGTCTCAGCAGTTACAGCCGGGTCATTGCGCGTGATGGGTCGCGTTGTTGTTGCCATACACTAATGAGATAGCGATAATCCAAGAAGGTCAGTTCCTCCAAACTCAGCTGCAAATGTGTAGCAATCTGAGGAAGATCGCGTTGAAACTCTTGGAATTGCTCCCAGATTGCTGACCCACCTGCGATATCAGGACGACGCGCTGCAGCCTGTAGCCAGTTCCGAATCTGGATGAGGGCCTGTCGGGGATCATCGTGATGCGTGACAATATCTTGGCCTGAGATGTCCGAGAGGAACTGCTGATAGCGGTATGGCTCCCGATCGAAACCAAGGCCGATTTCGTCCGTTGGCGTCGCCCGCCAAACCGCTGACACCCAAGAAATAACCCAAGCTCGAATGGCATGTTGAATCGGGGTAACGCATTGGCAGGCTCAAGGCCCGTTCGTGACAGATCATGAATCCCGAAACGGCAGGCGACAATCAGATCACAAATCGTGTGGAGACGTGGTTGCGTGGCGTCGCTGATCTCGAGCGCTGAGCGCGCCAGAAAGCCACAGTAATGCACCGCAAAGATAGAGGCAAAGAAAATGGGACGATAGGCACGGTCAAAGGGACAGTTGATGAAGACACTCTGTCGTGTCGACGCACGTGCCGCAGATTCCACAATTACGACCGCGTCGCTGTTTTCTTGGCAAACACCTGCTCAACAGCTTCACGAATGCGCTTGGCGCTAATCGGGCCCGTCTTTTTGGGAATGATAAGGGTCCGCGCCGCGCCCGATCGCGTTCGAGTCTTCGACGTCTCCGCCGCTCGTTTCGTTGTCCGTTTGGTCATCGCATCCATCCTTCTGTCACTTACCAAATACTGCGGTGAAGTATACCCAATCGCGTACGCCGTGTACATGTGGGAGCAACGCCTTTGATGCCACAGGGGAGACCTTGCTGAGCTAGTCTCACACAGTTCGTATAAGATCTGATAAGATGAATTATG
>JAYVFX010000636.1:0-2015 GCA_043772795.1 Deltaproteobacteria bacterium | reverse complement strand
GTTCCGGGATCACGGTATTCGTCGGCCAAGGCCAGCACAGCATCACGCGAGGGTGCGACCAGCGTTGAGAACGTCACGTGGGCGGTGGTGCCTGGCATGAGCCGTATGCGGCACCGGAGGCTCATGATCGGATCAAGCACTGCCCCAACTGTATTGGAGAGTGGACGTCCGTCGAAGACCGATATTGGCGTTCGGATTGTCTGTCCACGTCCGAGAAATCGGGCTCGATCGGTTTCATACTGCACGTCGCCAACGGATTCTCCTTCGATGATCATTACATGCGCCGCCCACATTTGGGGCTCGTCATGTGACCGTGGCCGACGCGTGGCAAGTAGGGCACCGACCTCGGCAACAAATTCTGTTTGCACGAACAGGTTGGAAAACGCCGGGTGCGCCGCGTCGGCGGCGGACGGAGCCAGTACGATTTCGGCGTATGACGTTATCTCGATTTCTCGGGTACGTGTCCCCAAGTTCGTGATCGACACGTGTCGCACCTCAGCATCATCCTCAGGCGAAACAATCACTTTTAGTGTGGTCGTGAGTGCTCCATCGCGCCGGCTGATTTCCACATGATCCTCGGGAAACGCGACGTCATATGTGTCTGGCTCGACTCCGCTCGGTTGGTATGCGGCTGACCATATCTTGCCGCTCTGTCTATCGCGCAGAAAAATGTACGTTCCCCACGTATCGCACGTACGGTCCTCCCGCCAGCGGGTAACCGCAAGATTGCGCCACTGGCTATATCCAGAACCCGCCGCCGTTACCATCACTGCGTAGCGTCCGTTGGAGAGGAGATGCGTAGCAGGAGTTGCGGCGTGTGGGGAGGTGAAGCGACGGATAACCGGTGGCACCAGATCACGGACATTCGCGACCGCCTGTACTTCCTCGACCCTGGGTCGAGCGACAAGAACATCACGTGGTGTGCGCTCCTGCAGCAACAACTCCGTTGCTTGCATGCGCGGATCTGCGTGAAAGCGTGTACGCATGACTCCTGAGTGGAGGACGTTCGCAATTGCTAAAAGCGACATCCCCTGATGGTGTGCCATATAGGCGCGTACAACGACTACGCGTTCATTCGCAGGTACTCGCAGGCCCGTGTAATCAAGCGCTTCGTAAAACCCATACCGGCCGCTCGCACCGGCTTTGGTGAGACGCGCAAGGTTCTGTGCGGCTGCACTTGGATCAATCATTGCTGCCAGCGCCGTCGCGTAGGGAGCGACAACTACGTCCTCGCTCAGCCCACGTTTGAGCCCTAGACCCGGTACGCCGAAATTCGCGTACTGGTAGGTTAGCTCCACGTCCCGCACGTTATATGCTGACTCCGAGATCCCCCACGGTACGCCGCGCTCGGCTCCATATTTCTGTTGGCGGCGAACAATAAGATGGTACGTCTGGTCTAATAGGCTTCCCGGTGACGAGCGCATGACAAGCGCAGGCATGAGATACTCAAACATCGACCCAGACCACGAAATGAGTGCAGATCCCCAGTCTATGGGCGTCAATGCACGACCAAGGTGGAACCAATGCGACGATGGAACGTCTCCTTTTGCAATGGCGATGAAGCTGGCGAGGCGCGCTTCAGACGCCAACAGATCGTAACAACTGGGGTCAAGACTATTGTCAGCTATACGGTACCCGATTGAGAAAAGCTTTCGCGTGGGGTCGAAGAGGAAGCCAAACTCCATGGCGTCGAACATGGTCTTCGTGAGCTGGACGAGGGTTGAAAGGCGGCGGATCAACGCTCCGCAGGCTGCCGCAGAATGTACAAGGCTTTCGAGTAGGATATCGAGTTCTGTAAGCACGTTGCTTTGTGTAGTGCCTGCAGTCGTCATACGCGTGCGGAGCGCGGTGAGTTCGGGTATGGCAACCTCACAGCGCTCCGGCGTCTCGGCCAGGGTCGGGAGTGAGGTCAAGAACTGCACGGACGTTTTCAAACTCTCTATTTGTTCTATAGAAATCAGGCAATGGGGGACCACATTTTTATAAGCAAGCCGCGCCCAAGGAAGCATTAGATC
>JAYVFX010000635.1:0-4315 GCA_043772795.1 Deltaproteobacteria bacterium | reverse complement strand
CAGGCAGTTCAACCACGACTGTCGGCCTTTTTTCTGGATTCCCGCTTGCGCGGGAATGACGTTTCGTTGTTTCTCTCTGGAAAAACCTACCCCTGAAAGCCCCCTACCAATCCCTAGCAGGGACATACAAACAGGACTATCGGAGTTCCCTCGGCACGGACGGTCGCATGCCCATGAGTTCTTGGTAGCGCATCTGCGCCTCACGGTGTCCCTGGTCTGCAGCTTTCTTGTACCATTCCAGGGCTTGGCTTTTATCCATAGTCACTCCGAGTCCACGATCGTACAGCCCCCCCAGTTTGAATGCGGCCAGGGCATCCCCTAGGTCGGCAGCGCGCTGGTAGCAGCGTCCCGCTACTTTAGAATTTCCAGACCGTTCCGCGATATCCCCTAAGCTCATGTAGGCAGGTACATAGCTTTGTGCGGCGGCTTTACGATACCAACGCTCAGCCTCAGTAACATCTTGGGTGACTCCTTGTCCCTGAAGATATAACGTCCCCAAATTATTTTGTGCGGCCGCATTTCCTTGCTCCGCTGATTTGCGATACCAACGCGCCGCTTCCTCTGCGTTCCGTGCGACGCCTTTTCCCTCCCCGTAGACAACTCCTAGGTTGAACTGGGCTACCGCGTCGCCTCGCACAGCCGCCTCGCGCCACTGCTGAATCGCTGCCGGCGTGTACCGTCCTCCCTTTTCCGGGGTTCTCATAAACGGCAAGAAAAGCAATAGTAGACCTCCCACACTTCCCAGAACTAGGAGAAGACGCCTGTGGTTTGGCAGTGTCGGAGTCGGCGGATTCTCTTCCACTGGGGGGAGAGTTGGCTCGGATTTCTCCGGTGTAGCAACGAGATTGGATGAGGAGAGCGCTTCGAGCCGCTGCCGTACCTGGCGTGCATTCAGCGGTCGACGCTCCGGCTCTTTTTGCAGGAGGTCCTGGACAAGTTCGACCAGCGGTAGTGGCACAGAGTCGTGCAGAGGGGGCAGCGTCCCCTGCAGATGCTGCTCCCGTAATATCATCCGATTTCCGATAAAGGGTGGCTTTCCGGTGAGCATTTCATAGAGCATGATGCCCAGGGCATATAGATCGGTGCGTCCATCAATGGCTCCCCACTGCCACTGCTCCGGGGCCATGTAGCGAGGCGTACCAATCGGTGGCGGCACATTGTCCTCCTGACCGCGGAGAATCGTGGTGGCATCGTCGACGTCCCAGACAATCCCAAAGTCGCCGATACTGATAAAATCGCCTCCATCTCCTTGCTCCACAAAAATATTGGCTGGCTTCAGATCCCGATGCACGATACCCTGCTCGTGCATCGCTGCCAACGCGTCGGTGATCTGGATGGCAATGATTGTCGTGCGGGGAACGGATAGTGTGCCCTGAACAAGAGTCTGTTTCAGCGTTGGGGCCGTAATGTACGGCATAACGTAGTACAAGTTGCCCTGCTCATCTCGCCCGGATTCATAGACGGGCACGATATGATGATGCGTGAGACGTTTCATGGCCTTCACTTCATGTTCGAACCGTTTCGTAAAAGCATGAGCAGATGACTGCTCTGGCAGGATGGTTTTTATAGCAACCTGTCGCTCGACCACGCCTCGCTGGTCAAGCTCATCTGCCAAATACACAACGCCCATGCCACCTTCTCCCAGTTTAGCTTTGATGCGGTATTTGCTGTTGATAACTATGTCAGTCACAGTTTCATATCTCCAGTGAGTAAAGTTCACGGGACGGACTGCTGTGGAAACGCGAGAGAACCGGGCTTAGGGACAAGAGCAAGAAGAGTCCCGCCTACCTGGAAGGTACAGCAACACGCGATGACATACGTGAAGACATGTTGTGGGTGGGGCTGACACGTCACGAGTACGGTGAAGATCATTTTCGCAAACCGACTCCCCTGCTTACTTGCCGTGCCATATCTGCTCTTGTGCGACTGTAAGGAATCTGCTCCCACAACTCCCCCGAAATCGGCGGCGTCCTCTCCCTCCTGTGCGCTCTCTTACCTCACTTCTAGCATTCCCTGCAAGTCTGACTGGTGAACGCTCCGCCTGGAGAGAGGAAAATTCTTGATAAAGGAGGACCGTTCTCAGTGCCCAAATGGCATTATCATTCTCAGGTGTCCCAACATGGTACTCGCTCCTCTCTACACGTGAGGGGGGCTTCAGTTTCTGCCGTGCATTCTTGCTCGGGTCTTTGAACGAGGGCAGTTGCTTGCATACGTCACGCCCCCTTTTTGCCTGTTGCTCACAGACACTGAGGCTTGACGTACGCGAAGTTGGTATGGGGGACAATGTGCGAGAAGGTGCAGGATGGAGTTGTGCGCTTCTTCCCTTATGCTGCCCTAAGGATCAAAAATTCAATAACTTCCCGACTTCATGCGCTGCTGGAGACGGCCCTGTAGTTCCATTTCGGGAGAACGGGGTCGAATAGGATCGGCATATTTTGCTTGAAGTTCTCCGCATACTTCCGCCCAGTCTGGTACACTTTGTCGGGGACGTCTACCGTCACACGTTGTCCTGTTTTGGTCTTGGCCTTCTCCATCAACTCTTTGACGAAGTCGATCGTGTGCAAGATCACTCCCTGACACGCCCGCGTCAGATGCGGGGAAAGGCGATGCTCAATGGGATTGTTCTTGGAGGCATACGCGGGATAGTGGGCCACACGGATCTCAAGCCCGAGGCCATCGGCTAAGCGTTGTAAGTCCTCCTTGAACAAATACTAGCTCGCACTGTTGCTGCCCCCGCTATCACACAGGAGTAACCCCGAAGTCGCCCACGGGTAGGCCGCGTGCCCCTGACTCTCCCGCCACCGGCGCAGGCTGTCGCACGCAAACTCGCTGGTGTCAGGACTCGTGCCCAAGTTCACATGCCCGACCTTCCGCTTGATCTCGTGGCCGGCCTGATCGCGTATACCTACCAACCGAAAAAGCCCTCATTCCATGTCCGCAGGCCACAAGCTGAGTCTGGGCTTGCCCTCATCTATAGTTACGTTGAACTCAGGTTGAGGAGTTCTGGAGGAGTAAGCCTGAGAGCGGTAACGGGAGGTTAGAGCTAGCCTTTCTTGGTCACTAAAGCACGGCACTTTTCAGCGAATGGGGAATTTTCTAGGCAGTTGCAATGCTCAAGCTCTGCGCTTGAGTGTGGTAGGGTTCGGGCAGTTGTCGTCGTAGGGCTTGCCCCCACAGCCCCTCAATATTGTAGAATTGACGAGCAGTTTCATAGAGGACATGGACAATGACGTCTCCGCAGTCCATGAGGATCCATTGTCCGTGTGTATACCCTTCAATGGCTAACGGCTTAGTCTTCGCTTTGGCGAGTGCCTCTTCTATTGCACGACAGATCGCTTGCACTTGAATATCTGAACGCCCAGTGCAGACGACAAAGTATTCAGCAATCGTGGTAAACTCGCCGACCTCAAGGGTAACGAGGTCGTAGGCTTTCTTGTCTAGTGCGGCTTGCGCACACAAGAGAGCCTTCTCCCAGCTCTCATTTGTTCTCAACGGTGTGACTCCTCGCTCTGATAGAGGGCATGTTCTGCGATGTATTCCTTGACAGCCGACGGCACGAGATAATGAAGCGATTTCCCATGCAAGGCAATCTGACGAACTTGGGAAGCTGAAATGTTCAACCCGTGGATTTCATGGAAGGTGAGGCAATGTCCGGAAGTATGACGATACATCTTTGTGACCGGATCGTACCAAAGGCGAGTTTGGAGAGCAACAGGAAGAAATTCATCAATGGGAGGAGTGGAAATCCCAGGGCGTGAAGTTACGATCAAGTCACACAGCGATGGAATGAGTTGGTACTCCTTCCACGTGTGAATCTCACGAAACGCATCAAGACCAAGAATAAAGAACAATGAGGCGGATGGAAGTTCAGCACGAAAGCGCCGAATCGTATCGATCGAATACGACGGACCTGACCGTTCTAACTCAATAGCGGAAGCCGCGAAGAAGAGCTTATCAGTGACGGCCAGCTCAACCATCTTGAGACGATGTCCGGCTGCGACAAGTCCGTTGGCACTCTTATGAGGAGGGTGGGCAGCAGGAACAAAATAAACGCGGTTAAGGGTGAATGCCTCACGCACTTCTTCAGCGCTGCGGAGATGTCCCAGGTGGATCGGGTTAAAGGTGCCGCCTAAAATCCCTATCCTTAGGCCCTCGGATTCCGGTGTAGTCCCTATATTCTTGTGATCTGCCAAATCAAGGTTCTCCCTTTTCGCCTGGCTTCTTCCTATTCCCGCACTTGTCCGTCTCCTTGAATCACATATTTGTATGTTGTGAGTTCGCGTACGCCCATAGGCCCACGTGCATGCAGGCGGTT